>NZ_JBSXNL010000024.1:0-11146 GCF_056857615.1 Galbibacter sp. L-19 | reverse complement strand
ATGCTAAATCTTTTGAGGGATTCAAAAACAGAATATTATCTAAGATTACGGCTATGACGGTCATTCAATATATAAACATATTTGAATTCAACAGAAATATCAATAACCTAAAAATCAATATTGCCTAAATGCACAACGGGTGTATAGAGGTTAAATTTATACGTCTGTAACGTATACGTTTAGGTAGCGAACGTATATTTTTACGTATCGATACGTAAACGGATATAGTATTAAGAGTATTATAAGTATTAAGAAATTATATCCGTGTATTTGTAGCTGAAATAGTATTAAGTATCAAGAAGAAACTCTTCTATATGTCACTAATTCACAAATTAGCAGAAAGGAATTATAGATTTGTGAATTAGTGGCTTAAATTAATAGAAATGAAAATCTTGTTATTCTTCAATATTCTGATTGTTACTTTTTTTGGTACGTGGGAAAAACTGTTTTAATTCGGTTAGCTTTTCAGAGTATCCACTGTCTTGGGCATTCTTTTTATACTGTGTATAGTTATAATCTATTAAAGAATCTTGGAAATTATCATAATCGTGAAGCTTTTTGGTACTCTCCAACTGATATACCACACTAGAAAGCGATTGTATTTGACTTTCTAAAAATGCACGCATATCATAATCTGCTCTAAACTCAACCCAATCCACATCTGGCGACCGCAAGCTAGGACTCTCATCAGAATAAGATTTAACCTTATTAACAAAAAGCTTATTTACCTCATTAATAGATCCGTATTTTAAACGTTCTTCCTCATTTAAAGCTGCTACTTTCCCTTCTATTAACGCCATCAAACTGTTAACTCCATTACGGATTTCTACTCTGTCTTCCTCAGAAAACTTACTTTGAATTACATTTTTCATATCTAAATATTATTAAATTAATACTAACTGTAATGTAGTAAATAATGCTAATTAACTAGATTTTTTACGAAATTGTTTTTGAATTGATAAAAGGAGGAGGAAGGGGGTGCAGTTTTACCCATACACTTTAAATTAAACCCGAAATATGCATTAGGATTCGTAGTGAAGGTTTACTTAGGAATTCAAAAAAACATCCTTTGATAATTCAGTATATTTAGATGATTATATAAATAAATTTAGCTATGAAAGAAATATATGGAAAAAAAGTAGTCCAAAATATTCAGAAATGATTATGGAAATATATGAGCAGTTTGATGATAGCTTACCTGAAAAATGGACAACAGTACAGGTGTTTGAAATATGTATAGAAGCATGGAATTTAGCCTTAAAGAAAGGAGTTATTGGAGATAAAATGTTTAAAGATATGCTTAGCAGGCATAAACAAGGGAAAGTTGTAAACAAAATGATAAATTATAAAAATAAACATTTTAAAGAATTCTCAATTGTTGATTTCAGTACAACTAATAACATACTGCAAATTAAAAGTCAACCTCCAGAAGAATATTTTAAAAATATGATTATAAATAGCTTGGTAACTATTAAAAAAGGAAAGAAATAACAATAGAACTTTATAATAAAGATTTTGGATTGCACTATAATGCTGATTTTTCTTTTAAAAGTTTTCTTGCAAAGCTTCTTATACTACAGTTAATGGAACACTTTTTATGAGACGACGTAGGAGGGAAGCATAATGTGTGTGGAATGGGAATTAACTGTTATATAGCTTATTTACATTGCTTTTGTATGTTTGTCCAATAGGAATTCTATGCTCGTTTATTAAAATACGATTACCTTCTATAAATTTAATTTTATCTGTAGCTACAAGAAACGATTTATGAACTCTTAAAAAATTATCTTTCTTTAAAATAGATTCGTAGTACGATATTTTTTCGTGACTAATAATCATTTCGTTCTTTAAAAAAAGTTTGGTGTAGTTACCATAAGCTTCAATATATAGCAAATCATTCAAATCTATTTGATGGTGTTTTTTATCACCTTTTACAAAGAATCTCATAGAAGTTTTAGAAGCAACTTCTTTTGTAATAGTTTTTAAAGCCTGGGATTCAGAAACTTTATTTACAGCTTTTACTAATCGATCTAAACTAAAAGGCTTTAAAATATAATCTACAACGTTTAATTCAAAACCTTCAATTGCATGTTCTTTATAAGCCGTTGTAACTATGGTTTTTGGAGGATTTGATAATGTTTTTAAAAAATCTAAACCTTTTAATTTAGGCATATTAATATCCAAAAACATAAAATCGACAGTATTTTCATTTAGATACTGCATGGCATCCATAGCGCTGTAACAATTTTTTTCTAATTGTAAATGCGGTAACATACTACAAAACTCTTCAATTATTTCATGAGCCAACGGTTCGTCATCAATAATTATATACTTAAGCATGTTTAGCAATCTTTAAGGTTGTTATATATAGATTGTTTGACACATCAACTTTTAACTCATGTTTGTTTTTATATAATAAAGATAATCTTCTTTTTAAATTTTGTAAGCCTATTCCCTTTGATAAACTAATTTCATTGGGATCAAAATTATTTTCAATTGAAAAAATAATAAAATCTGTTTCTTCATTTAAGTTAATATGTACAAAAGCGTTTTCAGCTAAAGTTTCAATTCCATGTTTAAAGGCATTTTCTAAAAGAATAATGTACAACAAAGGTGCAATAGTTAAACTGGTATCCACATCATGATTAAACGTAATCTCTACAGATTTTTTATAACGTATTTTATGTAATTCAATGTAATTGTTTAAATATTCTATTTCGTCTTTAATCTTTACCATGTCCTTTTCACCTTCATAAATAGTATAACGCATCATATCAGATAATTTTAAAATGACTTCTGGTGCTTTTTCAGATTGTTTTACGGTTAAGGCATACAAGTTATTTAGGGTATTGAAGAAAAAATGAGGATTTATCTGCGTTCTTAAAAGTGAAAGTTCAGTTTTAGATTTTTCAGCTTTTAAATTTCTAAACCATTTCCACTGTTCGTACACCCAAACGAAAAATAATACCGGAATGGGTAAAAAGAACACGTAAAATGGAAACTCTTTTTTAATTTCTAAATAGGCTTCTAAACCACCAGAAAATAACCTTAAATAAAGAAAATATATAAATAGTGGTATATAAATAAGCGCAATGAGTTTCCAATATTTATTTATAAATGTAGGAATCAGTAAATACACAACACCAATCCAAAACCCCATTAATAGTATAAAAGTCACTGGATTATCTGGCATATCCATCAAAGTATCTACACCTAATGCTACGATAAAAACAACAATCAGCACTATAACCTTAAGTATGGTAGCACCTTTACGCTTTAAATAGTTATAATTATGAATAGGCAATGCTATGACCCACCACCAAAACAGTGTAATTAATATTACTTCAAGTGGCTCATCTTCAGGAATATTTATAACACCAAAATAATCCAACATATAAAATATAGGTATAATAATTAGTGCTATTAAAAAGGCTCTGTTTTTTTTGATGTACTCAACCATACAGCAAAAGTAAGTATGTAATCATGTATTAACAAGAAAGTTGGTAGACACTACTAAAATTAACACCAACACTATAATTTTTAGCATGAAATAGGATTCATACAGCTTTTCATGTTTTTTGACTTCATATAATCAGCTTACATCATATAAATTATAAAGGAGGCTTTCTTCAATTTATGTTTGTCTCAAATTAAAACTAAAATAGCACATCAATTACAAATCGACAGATATGAATACATTACAAATCAATAATTTAAGCAAGATCTATCCTAATGGCGTTAAGGCATTAAACGACATTAATTTGGAAATCACCGATGGCATGTTTGGATTATTAGGCGCAAATGGAGCTGGCAAGTCTTCCTTAATGCGAACCATTGCATCACTACAAGAACCAACTTCAGGAAGTATTTCTTTTAACGATTCTGATATCATAAAAAAGCCTGAACATGTTAGACAGCATTTGGGTTATTTACCTCAAGAGTTTGGTGTATATCCTAAAATTTCAGCAGAAAAATTACTCAATCATTTGGCGATTTTAAAAGGTATAGTAGACAAAAAACAGCGTAAGAACCAGGTAACAGCCTTGTTACAGCAAGTGAATCTCTATCAACACAGAAAAAAATCGGTATATACCTTTTCTGGAGGCATGCGTCAACGCTTTGGGATTGCACAAGCCTTATTAGGAAATCCGCAAGTAATTATTGTGGATGAGCCAACAGCTGGTTTAGATCCTGAAGAAAGCAATCGATTTTTGAATTTATTGAGCGAAATAGGGGAGAACGTTATTGTTATTTTATCGACACATATTGTTGAAGATGTTAGAAACTTGTGTCCTAAAATGGCCATATTATCTAATGGTGAAATTATTTCTGAAGGAAACCCAAAAGATTTAGTGACGAGTATTGAAGGCAAAATATGGACAAAGATAGTACCTAAAAAAGACATTGAAGTATACAAAAACACCTTTGATGTTATCTCAACAAAATTAGTTGCAGGTGACACCCAAATTAGAGTATTGTCTGATAAAAAACCAGAAGAAGGTTTTCAATTAATTACTCCCAATTTAGAAGATTTTTATTTCACTACACTTTTTAATAATCCAACAAAAAAACAATAAGTTATGTTTACGCAATTATTAAAATTTGAAGTTTTTTATCAAGTAAAACAGCGCGCATTCCCCATATTTGCCATCTTATTTTTATTCTTGGGAATTTTTGTTGGTAGGCAAGGGTTTGCACCAACTGGAGTTGATTATAATTCAGTTTATCAAGTATATTTTCATACAAGTTTATTTACATTAGGGAGTGTATTTATTATCATGTTCTTTGCCATTAGTGCCATGCTTCGCGATAAGCAGCACAATATGGAATTGCTTATTTACAGTTCTTCTATACAAAAGGCATATTACTTTTGGAGCCGGTTTTTAGGTACATTTATATTTAGCATTTTAGCTTTTACGCCATTTATTTTAGGCTATATCTTAGGAAACTATTTTTCTGATTTGGATGTAGAACGTTTAGGTGATTTTCAATTACTGACCTATGTTCAACCATGGCTATACATTGTTGTACCAAATCTATTTATATGTTCAGCGATCATATTTTCTGTAAGTGCCATAACAAAAAATAGTATAGCAACTTATGTAAGTGCCGTATTTGTTTACATGTTATATTTTATTTGTTCTCTATTTTTAAATTCGCCTTTATTAGCACAATCTATTCCCGCGTCACCAGAAGCTATGGCTTTTGCAGCAATTGCAGACCCTTTTGGTGTGGCTGCTTTTTTTGAGCAAACACAATATTGGACACCTTTTCAAAAAAACTCACAATTACTATCGTTTTCCGGATTGTTTTTATGGAATAGATTGATTTGGATAGTAGTTGGTTTGGGAATATTACTTGGAACCTACAGCTTATTTTCCTTTCGAAAAATCACTAAAAAAGTAAAAAAAGCTAAAAGATCTATAAACAAAAATACTCAATTAGTAGCTTATAAACCTTTACAGACAACACATAATTTTAAAGCACAGTATTTAGCCTTTTTCTCATTATTAAAAATAGAGTTAACTAGTGTTTTTAAAAGTTTACCATTTATAGCCGTATTAATTATGTGGTTAGCTATTGTGTTTTCAGAATTGTATAGTACCGTTATTAGTGGTGGAGAATATGGTGTAAGCCAATACCCATTTACAAATCAACTTATAAGTTTAATAGTAAATCCGTTAACGCTTTTCAGTCTCATTTTAATCATTTTTTATAGTGCCGAAATTGTTTGGAAAGAACATAGCCTAAACTTTAATCTAATTGTAGATGCGGTACCAACAAAAAATAGCGTGTTCTTTCTCTCTAAGTTCTTTGCCATTTTATTGTTACCAGTTATTCTAATTACCACTGGAATTATTACGTGTATGCTATTTCAGTTAAGTTTAAACTACACAAATTTTGAGTTTAATCTATACGCTTCTTTATTTTATCATTACGGATTACAACTTGCTGTATTCAGTATGATTGCCTTGTTTGTTAACAGTTTGGCAAAAAGTAAATATTTAGGCATGGGAATCTTCGGCTTGATTGTATTGGGAAGCCTAAAATCCAGCACTATTGGATTAGAACATCCATTAACAAGCCTTGGATTTATGCCACGAGTTTTCTATACAAACATGAATGGTTTTTATGGTGGTTTAAGACTATTCAATCATTTAGCTATGTATTGGTTATCCTTTGGATTGTTGCTGGTATTCGTCTCTTTTAAAATATGGAATAGAGGCGTAGTGGCTAACTTTTCAACGAAACTCAAGCAATTTATAAACGGTTATACAACTATTCAAAAGGTATCCTTTTCATTTTTAATTTTAGTGTTTATTGGTTTCGGAAGTCTGATTTTTTACAATATGAATATTGTTTCAGATTATGAAACCACAGCTGATAATTTAGATTTTAAAGAGCACTATGAAAAAAAGTTCAAACGGTATGAAGACTTAGTGCGACCATTTCCAACGTCAAGAAAAACGGAAGTTGCAATTTTTCCAGAGGAAAGGCATTATACCGTAACAGCGGATTATATATTGAAAAATGGAAATGTCAAACCCTTATCAAAGGTATTTGTAACAGAGCGCCTTCCGTTAGAGTCTATAACTATTGAAAACGCAAATTTAGTAACATACGACAGTATTTATGGCATTTATATATTTCACTTTAAAAAACCGTTACAACCCAATGATTCTGTACGCTATAATTTTGAATTGAAGCATAAGTTGAAGGGGTACGAAGTAGATAAAACGATTGTGAAAAACGGAACATATATTACGCATAGAGATTTTGAGCCTATGTTGGGTTACAGTTCTAGTCTAGAAATAACGAACAACATTGAACGTGAAAAACGTAATTTACCGAAACGTGAAAAAGAAAATAGTACAGACCAACATATTGCACTTGAAGATTTTAATAGTGAAAAAATAAACTTTGAAACCATTGTTTCTACAAGTATTAACCAGATGGCTTTGAGTTCTGGTAGCTTGGTAAAACAATGGTCAGAAAATAATAGGAACTATTTTCATTATAAAACCAAGAATAAAGTCATACCAATGATTGCCTATTTTTCAGCCTACTATAAAACCAAAAAAGTGGATTATAAAGGCATTTCTATAGAGCAATATTATGATGCAGCACATGCATTTAATATTGAAGACATTGAAAATAGTACCAAACAAACCATAGATTATTGTGAGGAAAACTTTGGAGACTATGCTTTTGACCATGTTAGAATAGCAGAAATTCCGTCACATTGGTCCTTTGGTGGATTTGCACACCCAGGAGTGATAAGTATGGTTGAAGACCGATTGTTTCTAGCAGATGTTAGAAATGATGAGACTTTCAATTTGGTTGCCAAAAGGACCATTCATGAAGTAGCACATCAATATTGGGGACATACCTTGTCTGCAAAACCAGTTGCAGGTGGATCTATTTTTGTAGAGGGCTTTGCAAAATATACCGAAGCCGTTGTCATGGAAAAAATGTATGGAAAAGCTGCTGTTTATGAGTTAAGCGAAAATGCAAGAAGGCGTTATTTTTCTGGTCGCTCGTTTGCAAGCGACCCGGAACCACCAGTTTATAAAGTTCTTGGTCAAGGCTATATTTCTTATGGAAAAGCTTTAAATGTTATGTTAGCATTGCGAGATCTTATTGGTGAGAATCAGCTTAACCAAGTTATAAAAGCCCTAACCGATAGACACCGAAGTAGTTCCAAATTAGAAGCAAATACCATTGAATTTTTAGAAATGATTTATCAAGAAACGCCAAAAGAATCCCATCATTTACTTGAAGATTGGTTTAAAAAAGTAATCACCTACGACTTAAGCATTGAGGAGAGTTCGTATATAGCATTAGAAAATGGAACTTATGAGATTATAGCGACTATAAAATCAAAGCGTTTTGAGACTTTAAGCAATGGAGAAATAATTGAAGTAGGAATTAATGAACCTGTTAAATTAGGAATATTCATAACACATCCTTCTTTAGTTAAAGATGATAGCTCTGTATTATACTATCAGTCGAAACAAATTAATAAAGAGATCACTGAAGTTAAGTTTATAGTAAATGAAATTCCTAATTATATTGCTATTGATCCTTATGGAACCCGATCTGATGAAAATTTAGTTGATAATATATTTAGATTTTAATAAAAGAAAGGTTAGCTTTTATTTTGGCGTTGGCAAGCGTTGGATAATTATTCGCTAATTATTATTGTTTTTTAAATGTGCTCATGAATGCTATGCATTTGTGTTATAAGTAAATTGTTAGAGCAATTTGATTTTATAAAACAATCGAGCGCTTGGTAGTGGCTATTTTACATTACGGCTAATTATAGATACATAATGTTTTAAAAAACTCTGCGAAGCAAACCGCTTAATAGTTTAATGACCCAAGTTCCTATTTATTCTTATGAAAACAAATGCTTCTGGGATATTTTACATAATACTACATTATAGCTATCAAATGGAAACAATGTCCTAAACAACATAGTGAACATTTGCACTATAATGTTCTGCGTTATGTAACTTGAGCTTTGGTTAAAAGCGAAAGTTCTTCTAAAGTTTATTGAAAAAATTTATACTCAAAAGTTTCTTCTGCAATGTTAATGGAATACTTTTTATGCGACGACGTAGGAGGGAAGCGTAATATGTATGAAATGTTAATATTAACGTAAATATCGTTTTTATTGAGCTAAATAAGGTTATTATTGTTATATTTATATATATTTACAACGAAAAAATCGTAATAAAATGTTATTAAGATATAATATATCTAATTTTCTTTCTTTTAATAATTCTACAGAATTTAATCTTTTTACTGGAGATTTTAGAAGATTTGATAACCACGTACACAAATATAAGAACATCGATATTCTGAAATTGTCCGCAATTTATGGAGCAAATGCTTCTGGAAAATCAAATTTGGTGGATTCCTTAGACTATCTAAGAAGTTGTGTAATGGAAGGAAAAGCTATAAAGTTTGAAAGTTCTATTTTTAAAAGTAACAAAGGTAAGCCTTCAAGCTTTGAAATTGAGTTTTTAACTAATGAGAAAATATACATCTATGGAGTAAAGGTATATAAAGGAGAAATTATCAATGAATATTTATACAATTCAAACATTGGTAAAGAAGATAAATTAATATTTGACAGAACTGTATCGAAGAAAGGTGTAAGTAAAATTGATATTAATGAAAGCCTTGTAAAAACTCAAAAAAGTAAGATTTTAAAAGAACATTATGAAAAGAAAGTGAAATCTGAAGAACTTTTTTTGTCAGAAATTAGCGAAATTGAATTAGGTAAATTATCTGTTGAAGCAGAAATCGTAACAGATTGGATTTTAAGCATGCAAATAATTTTCCCAAATTCTAAACCAAAATACCTATTAACGGAACTTATGGATAAGAATTCTTTTATGGATTTCACTAAAGATATGTTATGTAGTTTTGATACTGGAATAAAAGATTTACATATTAAATCTTTTGATTTGAAGAAGTATTTTGGAGAAGATGATAAGGATTTTACAGATGAAATAATTAGTGAATTAGAAAAAAACCTAGATTCTAATGTTCATTTAGGAGTGGATATGATTGCTACTTTAGAAAACAAAAAGGCAATATTAAAAAAACTATATATTGAACATACTGGTTTCGGGGTTGATAATTTATTTTCTTTAAGTGAAGAATCCGATGGTACTAAAAGGCTAATAGAGTTTATGTCAATGCTCTATAGTCTTATTGTTTCAGATGAATCCCCAAGCGTTTTTGTAATAGATGAAATAGGGCGTAGTATACACCCAAGTCTATTAAAAGGCTTTTTAACTAAATTATCAAGTGAAAAGGATATTAAAGGCCAATTAATTTTTACAACTCACGAATCAAATTTATTAGATTTAAATATGCTGAGACCAGATGAAATTTGGTTTGCAGAAAAAAATAAGAAAACAGGTAATACAGAGTTTAAAACTTTAGCTGAATTTAAGAAAATCCGAACTGATTTAGATATTAGAAAAGGTTACCTTAATAGGAGGTTTGGAGGTATTCCAATGCTTGCAAATTTTGAAGATTTAAACTGGACTGAGTATGCCTCCAATTAAAAAATCAAATAGAAAATACAAAAAAGATGAACCTTTCAGAGATGCAAGAAAGTTTATTCTAATTTGTGAAGGAGAAAGAGAAGCAAAATATTTCAATTATTTTGATAAAAAATCTCAAAAATTGATTGTAAAGACGATAGCACCAATTGGCTCTAATAAGGGGGAGTCAGCTCCAAATCATTTGAAAGATAGAGCTGCTGAATATGTTGAAGAAAATGGTTGGGAAAATGAGTTTGAGGATCAGTTGTGGTTTATTTTGGATATTGATAGGTGGGAAAGAGAAAGTATTGATGAATTATATCATTTAACACAAATAACATCAAGTTGGTTTATTGGAATCAGTAACCAATGTTTTGAAGTTTGGCTTTATTATCATAAAAGTGAGATTAAAATTGTTCCAGAAAATTCTACTCATATGAAACAATTACTAAGTGAACAGATTAATGGCGGATATAATTTAGATATTTATGCTCCTGATATTGAAACTGCTATAGTAAATGCAGAAAATATTGATGAAAATAAAGACGGATATTACCCTGATATTGGAGTTACAAAATTATATATTTTAGGCAAAGAAATCATAAAGTTATTAAAATATGAAGATGGCTTTTTAAAGGTATAACTCATATATTATTATGTAAAATAGAATCTCGATGTTTTATTCGGCCTCATAAAATTTTAGTCAAAACAATAGGCGAAAAGAGCGTCCATATTTTAGGGGTTTAGTAATACCTTTTCTTAAGAGTTTAAATTACACAAGGGATTTCAAAGCAATGTTAATGAGTTTCAATGTTTCCTAAAATATAGTGAATGAGCCGTTAATTGTTTCCAAAATTATATGCAGCCTTGAATTTTTGTTTCTTTTGTTTCAAGACAAAAGATAATGAAACATTAAAAAAAAGGATTAATTGAAGTTCTAAATATTACACTACTCCCCATCTGTAAGACAGTTTAAATATATATCTAATTATTTATGATGCTATTCTTTTTGTATTATAAATTTGATCAGGTGGTACTTTTCCTATTTCAGTATGCCTTCTTTTGGTGTTATAGAATTCAAT
>NZ_JBSXNL010000023.1:0-23301 GCF_056857615.1 Galbibacter sp. L-19 | reverse complement strand
TATACTTGTCTGCTCTTTTATCGCTTCAATGGCTACTTTGGCCTTAAAGGATGCGCTGAATTTTCTTCTTGATGTTTTCATATTGACAGGGTTAAAATTACAACTTAATTTCCTGTCCTAAATTTGGGGAGTATTATACTTGACAACAAAATATTTTATATCAAACGAATCTGACTTAAATTTATTGTATAGTTTAAAAGTTATTGTGCGCCCTAAAGCAATAATTACTAAAACTTAAAAAGACTTGCCTCAAGTCTTACCTGAAAACCTACTTACAATCTCCCTAAACATAGGGAGATTTTTTTTGTATCGCTTTTCCTATAATTAATTTATAGCTTTCTCATTTAGTTTTTTGTATCTTTTGTAAGTTTAATTTAATTTTTAAGTCATGAAAGCTGTGTCAGTTAAATCGTCTTTTTTATTTCTAATAGCATTGTTAATCTTTTGCAATGTTCCTTCCGTAAAAGCTTTTGAATCAGATTTTATAGTAAGCGTACAAGACACCATTAACTTTCAAGAGTTTAAAGGAACTATTTTTGATGCCACAACTAATGATGAACTTGTATTTGCTACCATAGCTATAGAAAACACCAACATAAGTACGATTACAAATGCGGAAGGCGGCTTTATTTTAAAAGTTCCAATATCCATGCTCGATAAGAATCTAACCGTATCTTTTTTAGGATATCAAAAAAAAATAATTCCTATAAATACGCTCAGTGTTGAAGACAATGAAATCTCATTATATCCTGTCTCGATAACGCTTTCCCAAGTAGATTTAAGCGCTCCAAAAGATGCGCTAAGTTTGGTTAGAAGTATGTTGAATAAAAGTGGGGTTAACTATTTGACTTCTCCAGTTAAAATGACAGCTTTTTATAGAGAAACAATTAAGAAACGAAATAGAGACGCTTCTTTATCTGAAGCTGTTGCTTACATCTACAAACAACCTAATTCCAATGGTAAAAGAGATATTGTAGATTTATTTAAATCTAGAAAGCACACTAATTATTCTCGTTTGGATACAGTAGCATTAAAATTGCAAGGAGGGCCGTTTACTCCCTTGTATGTGGATGTTATGAAGTATCCAGAATATATTTTTACACAGGAACTTATAAAACATTACGACTTTAAATTTGATGCTTCTACAACTATAAATAGTAAATCTGTTTATGTAGTTAATTTTAAACAAAAGGAAAATGTTATAGACCCTCTGTTTTATGGCAAATTATTTATAGATGCTGAAAATCATGCTTTGGTAAGTGCTATTTTCAACTTAAATGTTGAAGACCGAGAGAAAGTTAGTGAATTATTAGTTAGAAGAAAACCAAGTAGAACTGATGTATATCCTACAGAAGCTTCTTACAGAGTAGATTATAGAATAAAAAATGGAAAGTGGTACTATGGCTACGCAAACGTACAACTTACATTTGTTGTTAATAAAAAAGGGAAGTGGTTTAACTCTAAATATCATGTGAAAAGTGAAATGGCTATTACTGATTGGCAAGAAAATGAGGGAGAAAGAACTGTTAAAAACAAAGACCGAATGAAACCTTCAATCATTATTGTAGATGAAGCTTCTGGGTTTTCAGATCCAGAATTTTGGGGAGCTTATAATGTTATAGAACCCGAAAAATCTATAGAGTCTGCAATTAATAAAATTCAGCGACAAATAGATAGAAACAAAAGCTAATTAAATCAAAATAATTTAAATCCCTTATTGAGGGTTTTATTCCCCAGAGCCTGTCCTGAGTTTATCGAAGGGCTCTACGTCGAAATGGATTAAATTATTTTCCTTTGAATACCTCGTAGGCTTGCCTCGAGATAGTTGATTGTATACTCTCGAGAAATAAGGGTAGTGTATAATAAATTAAACCTCTAATTCAGTATTAAAATAACTACGATTAAAAAAGTTAACAAAATTTAAGCGTTTGGCACAGAATTGGATATTATTTTTACTCCAAAAGTTAGATATTTTTTATATTTATCGCGGTTATGAATTTGAATTATAAAATGAAGTTTTTATTTGTCTCTATATGTATGGTTTTTCTTGGGTATACTTCCTATGCGCAAGTTGAATCTACAAACACCCCTATTAAATTAGAAGGACTGAATGCAACACAGCTTCCAAAAGAGAATTCAAATGAAGCTACCAATTTAAATATAAAGGCTACACCAGATGTAGAAGTCCCTAAAAAGTATGTTCCTAAAACTCCCAAAAAACCATCTGCTACCGACATAGCAAATAAAGAAGTAGATATGATGGGGAGTCAAGAAGCTTTTTTAGATCCAGGAGACCGGTTTGAAAAAAAGCTGAACAAAAAATTTAACGGGAGTGGAGATGACGGAAAAATGGGCGCTACAACAACACAGTATTTTGGCGACTTTAAAAGCAATGCCAAATCAATTAAAATACTTTGTAGAGATCATCAATATGTGGATGGAGACCGTGTAAGTGTTATTGTAAATGATAAAGTAGTAGCACCAAATATATACTTAGAATCGAGTTTTAAAGGAATTTATATTGACCTTGAAAAAGGATTTAATAAAATAGAATTTAAAGCGTTAAATCAAGGTTCTTCAGGGCCAAATACTGCTCAATTTGCTGTTTTTGATGATAAAGGAGTCGAAATATCTTCAAATATTTGGAATTTAGCTACTGGCGTAAAAGCTTCTCTTTTAATTATAAAAGAAGAATAGAGCTTCCTTTTATAGCTTATATAATTAATATTTAAAGAATCTAGCTTCTAAATATGTTATTAGCAAACCTATAACTTACATCCATATAAATTATTTCAGAAAAACTTAACGTAAATTTTTTTAACAATTTCATACCTTTATAAGTATATCATTGAATTCTTATAAACTATGAATAAAGTACTAATAGCCATAGATTACAATCCAACCTCAGAGGAGGTTGTTAAAAAAGGGTATGAGCTTGCTAAAACCTTGGATGCAGAAGTTTGTTTAATTCATGTTATTAGCAATCTCCAATATTACGGGATTCAATATCCTAGTTTTATGGGATACGATGCCATGAATGTAACATACGACCCATCAATCCAAGATGAAATGAAAAAGATAGCCAAGGATTTCCTTAAAACTGCAACCGAAAATTTAAAGGATCCAATGGTAAAATCTCATATAGCAGAAGGTGATACTGCCGACGAGGTGCTAAATTATGCTGAAGAATGGAAGGCTTCCTTAATTGTTATGGGAACTCACAGTCATAGTGCACTAGAAAAATTATTAATTGGAACAGTTGCTTCTTCTGTTTTGGAACATACAAAAGTTCCTGTTTTTATGGTTCCTATTAAGAAAGATTAGTTTGGAATTACGTATTAAAAATTTTATAACTGAATTTCCTTTTTTTACTGAAGAAGAGAAAAGACCATGGGAATTTACTTCTAATATAAAGCAACTCGTTTTAGATTTTCAAAAATCCTTAAATGATGATTTTATAATAGAAAATCATATTGCTATTCATAAATCTGCTGTTATTGAAAAGGGGGCGGTACTAAAATCTCCAGGTATTATTTGTAAGAATGCTTTTGTGGGAGCTAATTCCTATTTAAGAGAAGGTTTTTTTATTGCTGAAAATACTCATATTGGCGCCAATTGTGAAATTAAAAGTAGTTTTATAGGATCTCATTCTGCAATTGCTCATTTAAATTACATCGGAAATAGTATTATTGGTTCTAATGTAAATTTTGAAGCGGGATCAATAGCTGCAAATCATTATAATGAAAGAACTGATAAACAAATTTGGGTGCTTCATAACAATGAACATATAGATACAGGAGTTACCAAATTTGGTTCTATTGTGGGAGATAGCAGTAGAGTGGGAGCTAATGCGGTACTTTCTCCAGGCACTATTTTACCACCTCATTTTATAGTAAAACGGCTAGAACTAATTGCTCAGATTCCATAAATTTTATAAAACTTCACATTTATTTAATATACTTTAAATCTATTAATTGTAATATTGCAATAAACAAATTGACATGGGACTAACAAAGGCTGAAATTTTTTCAGAAGAACAAAATAAAATTGCTAGTATAGCAAAAGTGCTAGGGCATCCCGCTAGAGTAGCTATTTTACAATATTTATTTAAAACAAATGCCTGTGTTTGTGGAGATTTGGTTGGAGAAATCGGGCTTGCACAACCAACAATCTCTCAACACTTAAAAGAATTAAAAAATATAGGAATTATAAAAGGAACTATTGAAGGAACTAGTGTTTGCTATTGCATCAACCAAACGAATTGGGATGAAATGGCTCATATTTTGAATCTTTTTATTAATCAATCTCCTAATATTTCTACAGGCGATTGTTGTTAGCTTGTCATTATAAATTTATGAACTTATTTAGTTTAGTTAATCGTAATATAGCAATAAAGCAATGTTTAAAATATAAAATTTTATAAAATGAAATTATCAGATTTTAAAAAACACTTAAAAGGGAAAGAAAAAATAGCATTTCAATTACCAAATGGAAGTCTTGTTCCAAATCATTTCCATGTTACGGAAGTAGGCGCTATCAGTAAAAAATTCATTGATTGCGGAGGAACGTTAAGAGAAGAAAAAGTAATTAATTTTCAACTTTGGGAAGAAAATGATTACGACCATCGATTACATCCAGAAAAATTAATTCACATTATAGAGCTATCAGAGGAAAAATTAAATCTAGAAGACAACGAAATAGAAGTTGAATACCAAGGCGAAACCATCAGTAAATATGGTTTAGACATTGCAAATGGAATCTTTATGTTAACTACTAAACAAACAGACTGTCTTGCAAAAGATGCTTGCGGAATTCCAGAAAAAAAGAACGTAAAATTATCAGAAATCCCCATAAGCTCATCTAATTCATGCACCCCAGGAAGTGGTTGCTGTTAACCTAAATTATTAAATATGTATCCTACAATAAATAATAATATAAGTACTCTAAATATTGAATCCTTATCCGAAGAACGTAAGGAATTGTTAACATCTTTAATCGAATTTATCAACAATAAAGTCGCGAAAAAGGAAGCTGTTACTATAAATTTTATCTGCACCCACAACTCAAGAAGAAGTCACTTATCGCAAATTTGGGCACAAACTATGGCTCATTATTTTGGAATAGAAAATGTATTTTGTTACTCTGGAGGAACAGAAAGTACAGCTATGTTTCCTATGGTTGGTGAAACTTTGAAGCAGAGTGGGTTTCTAGTAAAAAATATTTCAGAAGGGGATAACCCAGTATATAGTATTAAATATGCCGAAAATGAACATCCTGTAATTGCTTTTTCTAAAAAGTATGATGATGATTTTAATCCTGAATCAGGGTTTGCAGCTATAATGACTTGTTCTCAGGCAGATGGAGGCTGTCCGTTTATAGCAGGAGCAGAAAAAAGAATCCCTATTACTTATGAAGATCCAAAATTATTTGATGGAACTCCAGAACAAGCAGCAAAATATCAGGAAAGAAGCTTACAAATAGCTACAGAAATGTATTATGTATTTTCAAAAGTCAGTAACTAATGAAGCAGTCTAAAAAATTAAGTTTTCTCGATAAAAATTTAACGCTGTGGATTTTTGTAGCCATGGCAATAGGAGTTTTTATAGGTTATGTATATCCAAACATTTCAAATATTATAAACTCTTTTAATAGTGGTACTACAAATATCCCTATTGCAATCGGACTCATATTAATGATGTATCCTCCTTTGGCTAAGGTTAATTATGCCTTATTGCCAAAAGTTTTTAAAAACGTAAAAGTATTATCTATTTCCTTGGTTTTAAATTGGATAATAGGCCCCTTTTTAATGTTTTTTCTAGCTATCATTTTTCTTCATGACTATCCAGAATACATGGTAGGTCTAATTTTAATTGGTCTTGCTAGGTGTATAGCTATGGTTTTAGTATGGAACGATTTAGCTGAAGGGAGTAGCGAATACGGCGCAGGATTGGTAGCCTTAAATAGTATTTTTCAGGTTTTTGGCTATAGTTTTTATGCATGGCTATTTATTACCAAATTACCACCTCTTTTCGGATTTGAAGGAGCAATCGTAGATATTTCAATAGCAACAATTGCAGAAAGTGTAGCTATTTATCTAGGAATCCCTTTTGTTTTAGGCTTTTTAAGTAGGCTAATTTTAGTTAAAATTAAAGGAGAGGAATGGTATACAAAAAAATTCATTCCTTATATTTCTCCAATAACACTCATAGCCTTGCTATTTACCATTCTGGTTATGTTTTCATTAAAAGGAGAACTTATTGTTCAAATTCCATTTGATGTTGTATTAATAGCCATTCCATTACTCATTTATTTTACTGTAATGTTTTTTATTGGTTTTTTTGTTAGTAAAGCAAAAGGAACTCCATATGATGAGAATGTAGCTATTGCTTTTACTGCCGCAGGAAATAACTTTGAGCTTGCCATTGCTGTAGCTATTGCAGTATTTGGGCTAAATTCCGGACAAGCATTTACTGGGGTTATCGGACCATTAGTGGAAGTTCCAGCACTTATATTATTAGTAAGAGTTGCTTTTTGGCTTCGAAAAAAATATTATCCATCGCTTACTTAGCTTCAGATATAAAAATGATTCACTCTATTCTAGTATAGAATAGCCAGGAATGATAACTATAAAATTATTCCCCCGAGATATATACCTCGGGGGAATTTTATTATATGGGTTGTTAAATTAATGCTAATATTGGGTAAGTTTTTTCTTCATCTAGAATAAAATGTAAATTAGAACAGTACAACTAAATCAAATAAAAAAAATGAAAAAATTAATCTACCTTCTAGCCATTCCCTTGGTAATAGCTAGTTGTAAAAATCAAAGTAAAAATACTTCAGAAGATACAAATGAAGTTATAAAAGATAGTACACCATCTGTTCAAACAGCCATTGGTGAAATTGAATTACCTGCACCATTTTTTACTAGGTCTGTTTCTAGACCTAGTACAGTAATAGATTGGCCAAAAGAGAAAACTCCTACAGCTCCTGCAGGTTTTAAGGTAACTCGCTTTGCTGAAGATTTAAAACATCCTCGTTGGACGTATATTGCTCCTAATGGAGATGCTTTTGTTGCAGAAGCTAATACAAGTAAAGACAGTGCAAACAGAATTACACTACTTAGAGATACTAATGGAGATGAAAAAGTAGACGAGCAGCATATTTATCTTGAAGGGTTACACCAAAACTTAGGAATGTTGGTTTTGAATAATTATTTCTATGTAGCAAATACCGATGGATTGTATAGATATCCGTACAAAAAAGGAGCTAATAAAATTACATCTGAAGGAGAAAAAATTGTAGATCTTCCTGCTGGCGGATACAATAATCATTGGACTAGAAATATTATTAGTAGTAAAGATGGTAGCAAAATTTATATTTCTGTAGGTTCTGCAAGTAATGTAGGAGAACATGGAATGGAAGAAGAACAAAGACGCGCTTCTATCCTGGAAGTAAACCCTGACGGCTCTGGAGAGGAAATATATGCTAGCGGAATTAGAAACCCTGTAGGAATGGATATAAATCCTGTAACTGGAGAGTTATGGACAGCTGTTAATGAGCGTGATGGACTAGGAGATAATTTAGTACCAGATTACATTACTAGCGTTAAAAAAGGTGGTTTCTACGGCTGGCCATTTAGTTATTATGGAGCTATTAACGATCCGCGTTGGGAGGAAGACCCACACCAAGATATGGTGGAAAAAACTATTATTCCTGATGTTCCTGTTGGAAGTCATACTGCTTCATTAGGTTTAACATTTTATACAGCCGATCAATTTCCTAATAACTATAAAAATGGAGCTTTTGTAGGACAACATGGTTCTTGGAATAGAGCAAATTTTGCAGGATATAAAGTTGTATTTGTTCCTTTTAGTGATGGCAAGCCACAACAACCTCAAGATTTCTTAACCGGATTTATTGCAAATGATGAAGCTGGAGAGGTTTATGGACGTCCGGTAGACGTAACTGTAACCCCAAAAGGTTCTTTATTGGTTAACGATGACGATGCTGGGATTATTTGGAAAGTAACTGCAGCTAATTAATAAAATATAAACTTTTAGTAGCTTCCTAAGTTATAATACTCATAATTTAGGAAGCTATTTTTTTATATCAGACTCTTAATAATACATCAATTTATTAGTACATGGGATTGGTTTACACCTTTTATCATTAAGCTTACAAGATCAAAAACAGGCAAATAATTTTGTCAAAATTAAACTCCTTCTGGTAAGTCCTGAAGCATGTAAATCTCGATTATTAGTAACTAAAAAAACGCCTTACTAATAAAGTAAGACGTCCTTTCAGCTTAAAGTGTGTGTTAATCTATTATTGTTTATTCATTTGAAGCCATTAAAGCAAAGAATTTGTTGATGTTTGGTAAAATCACAATTCTAGTTCTTCTATTTTTGGCTCTATTTTCTTTAGTTTCATTATCTACTAGCGGTTGGAAACTACTTCTTCCAGAAGCTATTAATTTTTCTGGACTTACTTCGTAATCGTTTTGAAGTTTTCTAACAACAGATGTAGCTCTTAAAACACTTAAATCCCAGTTGTCTTGCACTTTCTCTGTATGAATACTTCTGGCATCTGTATGTCCTTCTACCATTACCTCAATACTTGGCTCAGAGTTTATAACGTCTGCAAGTTTTTGTAAAATATCGTTTGCCTTATTACTTACTCTGTAACTAGCTGTATTGAATAGTAATTTATCAGAAATAGAAATCATTACTACAGTCTCATCAATATCAATAGCAATATCATCATCTTCATTCAAACTGCTGTTATTCATTGATTTTTGTAGATTGTAAGAGACAGCTAAATTCATTGAATCTTTTAAAGTCTTAGCCTCACTAAGTTGAGAAGGGTCTACATTTTGTAGTGTTTTACGCATTCCTCTTTTAGTTTCTTCAGAAATAACTGCTACATCGCCAACAGTAACCAATTTACTATCGTTCTCTTCTGTTAAACTATTAATTTTACTATTGTACTCATCAACACGATTTTGAATAGCAGAGAATTTTGTTTCCAATTCTTCTTTTTCAACTTGTGTTTTTTGTAGCTGACTTTGAAGTTCTCCTTTTTCATTCTCTAATTCCACATATTTCTTCTTCGATACACAAGAAGTTAATATTGCAATTGTAAATAATGTTATTGCTGTTTTTTTCATCTGTTAATAGTTTTAATTATTTTTAAAAGTCTTAGTTAAAACACCCAAGTAACTACATCTTGAAATTTACTTTTTGAAGGATGTTTCAGCATCAATTTTTTAATTCATTCTGTAATATCTACGGAGATCTTTCTAAAATAGATTATTTAAAAATGTTAAAATGAAACGTTTTATCGTTTAAAACATTCATTTTATCGAAGAATATAAATGATGAAGTCGTGGTTTTCAAGAGGTTAAACTTCAGTATTTATCTTACAAAAAAACAGCAAATAAATTTCAATATTATAGTACCTTTGATTTTTTTATCTGAAAATCAACTACCTCGAGGCAAGCCTACGAGGTATTCAAAGGAATACAAATTAAATCCATTTCGATGCAGAGCCCTTCGATAAACTCAGGACAGGCTCTGAGGAATAAAACCCTCAATGAGGGATTAAATAGAAAAAGAACAACTTCAAATTATCAATATTTTGGCAAAGAATGATCCCTACGCAGCACTGCGTTACAAAGAATTCAACATATTTTTGATTGTCCGTTTTGCAATGGTTTTTGCATGGTCAATGCAATTTGTAGTAATAGAGTGGGAGGTATATAGTATTACAAAAGACCCGTTATCTTTAGGAATTATCGGACTAATGGAGGTTATTCCTGCGGTTTCCTTAGCACTTTTTGCAGGACATGTAGTAGATCAAAAGGAAAAAAGAGGCTTGTTGTTAAAGTGTATTTTAGGATTTTCTGTAATTAGTTTCGGACTCTTTTTATTAACGTGGCCTAAAATTATTGGAGAATGGCCTACTGATATTGTTTTGTATTGTATTTACTTTTTAGTTTTTCTAGGTGGTTTTGTACGTGCTTTTTTAGGGCCTACCATTTTTTCTTTATTTTCTTTAATTGTACCCAAAAAGGTATATCCAAATGCAGCAACATGGAGTAGTTCTGTTTGGCAAATGGGAGCTGTTCTAGGGCCAGCATTAGCTGGATTTAGTATTAATTGGATTGGCGTACATTGGTCTATGTGTCTAATTTTTGGTTTTTCTTTAATAGCATTTGTTAACCTACTTCAGATCCCTAAAAAGCCAATTTTAAATCCTAAAATAGGAGAAAATGTATTTAAAAGCTTGCGAGAAGGAGTTCGGTTTGTATTTAGTACTAAAGTAATTCTAGGGGCTATAACTTTAGATATGATTGCTGTACTTTTTGGTGGGGCTGTAGCGCTATTACCTGTTTTTGCACAAGATATTTTACATGTAGGTTCTCAAGGTTTTGGAGTTTTAAGAGCCGCCCCAGCTGTAGGAGCATTAATAACAATGTTTACATCTGCTTATTTCCCGCTTAATAAAAGTGCTGGAATGAAACTTCTTGGAGCTATCTTTGGATTTGGTGTGTGTATTATTGTTTTCGGACTCTCAACATGGTTTTGGGTATCTGTATTAGCACTTTTCTTAAGTGGAGTTTTCGATGGGATCTCAATGATTATTAGACAAACCATTTTACAACTGCGTACTCCAGACCATATGCGTGGTAGAGTAGCATCGGTTAATTCTATGTTTGTAGGATCGTCTAACGAGTTAGGGGCTTTTGAAAGCGGACTAACAGCACGATTAATGGGAACAGTTACCGCTGTAGTTTTTGGCGGTACAATGACATTAATAACAGTTGTAACTACAGGAATTGTTTCTCCTGCTTTTAGAAAACTAGATCTTAGAAAAGATATTGAAGAGCATGAAAAGGAGGAGTAAGTAAGGGTATATTCAATATTGACCAAAAAATTAAATTTTAATATTATGGCTAAGAGAATATTACCACACGAAAGGATTCGTGCGGCAGCGGGGAAGCCCAGTTAGCGTAAGAGCTAAGCTTGCGCCAATTATGAGTAAGAAGTAAAAACAATGAAACAAACACCCCTATAATCCCCTCAAGGGGATAGTAAATGCGGAGTGGAACAAGGTGTTAAATAGTACCCAGGTCAAACCCCCGCTGGTGCGCGATTGTATTGCGTTCCACAGGGATAGTAATAATGGTAATAAAATATAAGTAGAAACTTTTACAAAATTTAAGCATTATGGATAAAAGACAACTACCGCACGAAAGGATTCGTGCGGCAGCGGGTTTTAATGAGCACGAGTGTGACGCTCGCGCTAGCGGGGGAGTGCATCATTTACGCTAGTAAAAAAGGAGTAGCAAAAGAAATTTCCCTTATTAAATCAAACGTCACCATTTCACTAGCTTTAGAGCATAAAAAAAGAAATAGAAACTTAAAACGTTTACATTTTTATTTCTCTTACCTCTCCAGGCTCTATATTACCTAAAGAAATATCTCCAATACGAACTCTAACTAATCGCAATGTAGGAAAGCCTACTGCAGATGTCATTTTACGAACTTGATGAAATTTACCTTCTGTTAGGATAATACTTACCCAGCTTGTGGGACCGTGCCGTGCATCTCTAATCTTCTTTTTACGTTCAGGAAGCTTTGGAGTAGCTATTTTTTTGGCTCTACATGGCTGCGTTTTATATTTTTCGCCATGCAAACCTATTTTTAGTCCGTTTTGTAATTGTGTTATAGCCTCTTCCGTTATATCTCCATCAACCAAAGCATAATATTCTTTTTCTATTCCACTTCGGTTAATAGTGTCACTCAATTTCCCATCAGTAGTCATGAGTAAAAGTCCTTCAGATTTTTCATCAAGTCTCCCAATAGGCATTATCCCATCAGGGAAATTATAAAGTTCTTTTAAAAATCGTTTTTTTCGAGCCTGACGGAGATCATTACTAGCCATTTGACTAATAATTCCATAAGGTTTATATAATTTAAAATGTAGATGCTTGGTAGTCATTCCTAATTCTTTAATCCTTCATAGAGGGTTTAATTCCTCAAGAATTCATTTTGATGTAAATACTTTTGCGAAGATAGAGATTCACTTAATAAATTAAAGAATTTGTGAATTTTCATAAGAAAACCTCTACAATAAATTTAAAGAGGTTTCTCTATAAACTAAAAATTTTATGGTAATTACTCTTTATTCTTATAGCAAAGCGGTCTTATATCTTTGTGCAAATGCTACTTTTTAATTCTATAAATTATTGAAAATTAATTGGTCTGATTGAATTTATTTGTATGAAATAATAAAACTATTTTATAAGATAACCTATGTTTGTAAAAAATATGGATTCACTTACACAAATAGTATTAGGAGCCGCTGTTGGAGAAGCTGTTCTCGGAAAAAAGATAGGCAATAAGGCTATGTTATATGGTGCTATTGCTGGTACTATTCCAGATTTAGATGTATTGGCAAGTAACTTTACGGATACAGTTACTGCGCTAGAAATGCATCGCGGGTTTACACATTCTATTTTGTTTTCTATAATTTTTGCTCCTATTTTTGGATGGCTTGTCTCTAAATATCAATCCTATAAAGATTTTAAAGGGTGGACTCTTTTATTTTTCTGGGGATTTTTAACACACCCTCTTTTAGACGCCTTTACTACATGGGGAACCCAACTCTTCTGGCCTTTGGATTATAGGGTAGCTTTTAAATCTATCTTTGTTATCGATCCACTATATACGCTTCCTTTTATTGTATTTTTACTACTTACAATGTGTAAGAAACGAAGTTCTAAAAAACGGAGTTTTTATAATAAAATGGGACTAATATTGAGTACGAGCTATTTAATGCTGACCTTAATTTTAAAGTGGGTAACCTACACCAAATTTGAAAACGCTTTGAAAGAACAACATATAGCATATTCCGAAATAGACACCAGACCATCTCCTATGAATACTGTTTTATGGAATGCTAATGTAAATACAAAAGACTCATTTCTCTTAGGTACTTATTCTTTATTCGACTCACAACCAATTACTTTTGAGAGTCGCCCTAAAAATCATGAGCTTATTGAAGCTATTAAAGAAAATGATAAAATGCAGCGGATGATTCATATTTCTAAAGGATGGTATAGTATTTCTGTCCGAGAAAATGAGTTGTTTTTCAACGATTTACGCTTCGGATTAATGAGTTTAGATTCTGAAGCTGAAGATTTTGTTTTTCAGTATAAAATCCAAATCAATAATAACGGATTACTACAATTCTCAGAAACCAAAAAGGGAAGAGATGATGCTCAAAAATTAATGAAAGAGCTTTGGACTAGAATAAAAGGAAATTAATTTTTTGAACAATTTTAATACCAATACTTCCTAACAATCATTTAAATTCTATACTATCATCTTTATTTTTTACTTTCTATCAAATTTCGATTATCGAGTAAAGCTGTAGTAATTTTCTTCCTATAAATGCTGCCTTTGTGAGATATCCATAATTAAATGATTTCTTTTAATATAGATACAATATCTTTGCTGAAATTATATTCATGTCCACACCGTTCTCAAAATTAGGGGTTATTGAGCCTCTTCAGCATAGTTTATTCGATTTAGAAATAAACACTCCCACAGAAATTCAAGAAAAAGCAATCCCTATAATCCTCACTAAAAAGGATGATTTTGTTGGAGTAGCTAAAACTGGAACAGGAAAAACTGCTGCTTTTGGTTTACCTATCCTGCAATTAATTGATACTGAAAAATCTCATATTCAA
Source organism: Galbibacter sp. L-19 (assembly GCF_056857615.1). NCBI lineage: Bacteria > Pseudomonadati > Bacteroidota > Flavobacteriia > Flavobacteriales > Flavobacteriaceae > Galbibacter > Galbibacter sp. L-19. The sequence goes on along the minus strand of NZ_JBSXNL010000023.1, from coordinate 9,542 downwards.
GCAGTTATTGTAGCCCCAACCAGAGAATTAGGACAGCAGATTTATACAAATTTAGAGTCTTTTGCTACTAATTTACCTACAGTTTCTATTGCATCCATTTGTGGTGGGATTCCTATAAAACCACAAATAGAACGACTTAAAAAGGACACACATATTGTTGTGGCAACTCCTGGGCGTTTGATAGATTTGATTAAGCGAAAAGCAATCGATATTAAAAAAGCTTCTTATTTAGTTTTAGATGAAGCCGACGAAATGGTTACTTCGCTAAAAGAAGGTTTAGATGAAATTGTAGCTGAGCTTCCTAAAAATCGTAGGACAATGCTTTTTACAGCAACAATGCCTGGAACTATAAAACAGCTGATTCAAAATTATATGTCTAAACATGTAATTCAGGTGTCGGTAGATATGGAAACTAGCGGACATCAAGGAATAGATCATAAATACGTAGTGGTAGAACCTATTGAAAAGCTAGAAGTTTTAATGCATTTTCTAAACAGTAAAAATGGAGAACAGGGAATAATTTTCTGTAAAACTAAAGCTGCCGTAAATAAGCTAGCTAAAAACTTAGCTATTAATAAATTTTCTTCGGGGGCATTACATGGGAGCCTTTCTCAGCCTATAAGAGATCGAATTATGGGGCAGTTTAGAGAAGGACATATTAATATTCTAGTAGCTACAGATTTGGCAGCACGTGGAATAGATGTAAAAGATATTTCTTATGTTATAAATTATCATCTTCCAGATACTTTTGAAGCGTATGTACATAGAAGTGGTCGTACTGCAAGAGCAGGAGCAAACGGACTCGCATTGACTGTTTTACAAGAAGAGGAAGTAAGCGAATTAAGTGAATTTGAAAATGAACTAGGGATTACTTTTAAAAAGTTTGAGAAAGCAGACGCTAAAAGTATTGAAGAGAATAACACCCTTTTATGGGCTAAAAAAATATTTAAAACAAAGCCTAACCACACAATATCTCCTGAATTTAGAGAGAAAGTGCATACCGTATTTCATCATTTAACAAAAGAAGAGTTGGTAGATAAGTTACTAGCAAATTACTTAAACCAACAAGCTACACCTACTAAAGAGGTGAATGAAAAGAAACGAAAACCATCTCGAAGCTAGTATACTAGATATTAAAGGTATAAAATAGACAGAAGCCCTTTGGTGAACTCAGAACAGGCTTTGGAGTATTCAAATTTTGATTATCGAGTAAAAAAATTAGTGCTTAAGTTATAAATAATGGCCAATACTATAAAAGATCAACAAGAGATTCTTGAGAAACTGAATATTTATCAGTTAAACGATATGCAAGAAGAAGCTCTTTCAGTAATAAAAAATTCAGTCAACACAATTATTCTTTCTCCTACAGGAACAGGAAAAACATTAGCTTTTTTACTCCCTATACTAGAGAGATTAGATCCTACCTGTGAAGAAGTCCAAGCTCTTATTTTAGTTCCTTCTAGAGAATTGGCTATTCAAATAGAGCAGGTTATTAGAAATATGGGAACTGGCTACAAAGTCAATGCAGTTTATGGAGGTCGCGCTATGTCGAAAGATAAAATTGAATTAAAGCATACTCCCGCTATTCTAATAGGAACTCCAGGGAGAATGTCCGATCATTTTGTACAAGAACGCTTTTCTACTGAACATATTAAAACTTTAGTTTTAGACGAATTTGATAAATCGTTAGAAGTAGGATTTGAAGAAGAAATGAAGGAAATCATAATTGAACTTAATAATTTAGATAGACGCATTTTAACCTCTGCAACACAAGGAGTTAAAATACCTAATTTTGTTAAGTTTCAGAATTCTACAGTTATAAATTATCTAAATAAAGAAGCTTCAAAATTAGCTATAAAAACTGTAATTTCTCCTTCAGGAAAAAGGCTAAAAACGCTATTAGATGTTGTAGAACACGAAGGAAATGAACCTGGAATTATCTTTTGCAATTTAAAAGATAGTATTCAAGAGGTGAGTAATTTTCTTAGTAGGAATCATATTTCTCATGGTTGTTTTCATGGAGGAATGGAGCAAAAAGATAGAGAACGTTCCCTTATAAAATTTAGAAATGGAACTTTTAATGTGTTATTAGCTACCGATTTGGCAGCTCGTGGGATTGATATTCCAGAGATAAAATATATTATCCATTATCAGCTTCCTTTTAATGCTAATGAGTTTACACATAGAAATGGTAGAACTGCACGGGTAAATGCTAAAGGAACAGCCTATGTTTTAAAAGAAGAGAAAGAGAATTTCCCCGATTTTATTAAAAAGACTTCAAATGCGGATATTTCTAAAAAAACACCCATCAAGCCTAATTACTGGCAAACATTATTTGTATCTGGCGGACGGAAAGATAAAATTTCAAAAGGAGATATAGCTGGCTTATTTTTTAAGCAAGGTAATTTAAATAAAGACCAATTAGGTATTATTGAATTAAAGCAAGATTGTACCTTTGTAGCCGTACCAGCTTCTGAAGCTACAAAATTAGTAGAAGCCTTGAATAACAGTAGGTTGAAAAAGAAAAAGGTACGAGTAACTGTTATATAACTCTGTTAATAATAGTTTTAATTATTTAGGATCCATAAGTTTTAAAATTAAATCCCACTACTTTTGTGGAAGGAAAAAAGTATAGATATGCAATCTTTTGACGAATTTAAAATATCAAACCAATTACAGTATGCAATAGAGGATTTAGGCTTTGAAAATCCTACGCCAATCCAAGAAAAAGCATTTCCAGTGGTAATGTCTGGAAAAGATGTTATTGGAATAGCACAAACGGGAACAGGAAAAACTTTTGCATATATGCTCCCTATCCTTCAGGGATTAAAATTTTCTAAACAAGTAAATCCTCGTGTATTGGTAATGGTTCCAACAAGAGAACTTGTGGTACAAGTGGTAGAAGAGATTGCTAAGTTTAGTAAATACATGAATATTAGGGTTGAAGGAGTTTATGGAGGGACAAATATAAACCGTCAAAAAGAAGCTTTAGCGCAAGGAACCGATATCATTGTAGCAACTCCTGGACGTTTATACGATTTGGTAATTAGTAGAGCTGTACAGTTAAAAGCCGTAAAAAAACTAGTTATTGATGAAGTAGATGTAATGCTGGATTTAGGTTTTAGATTTCAATTAAATAATATTTTTGAATTATTACCAGAGCGCCGTCAAAACATCATGTTTTCGGCTACTATGACCGATGAAATAGAAACTTTAATTCAGGATTTCTTCCGAGGAACAGAAAAAGTATCGGTTGCTGTTAGTGGTACACCGCTGGAAAACATTGACCAAAGTTGCTATAGTGTTCCTAACTTTTATACCAAAATTAATTTGCTTCATCATATCTTAAAAGATAAGGAAGTTTTCAAAAAAGTATTGGTTTTTGTCTCCAATAAAAAAAGTGCTGACTTATTATACACCGTACTTACCGAGAATTTTAAGGATGATGTTTGTGTAATTCACTCTAATAAGACCCAAAATTATAGATTGCGCTCTATTGAGGAGTTTGAAGAGGGTGTTCATAGAATACTTGTTACTACAGATGTTATGGCTCGTGGCTTGGATCTAGATAAAATATCTCACGTTTTTAATTTTGATACGCCAGCTTTTCCAGAAAATTATATGCATCGTATTGGTAGAACCGGTAGAGCAGAGGAGAAGGGAAGTGCTATTTTATTTTTTACTGAAAAGGAAAAAGAAAATAAAGAGGCTATTGAGGAATTAATGAAAATGGAAATCCCTCAGCATGATTTCCCTGAGGAAGTTGAAGTTTCAAAACAATTAACTTCAGAAGAGCAACCCAGAGTTATAGAACCTGATAATCCACATAAACGTCTGGATGAAGATGCTCCTGGAGCTAGTTTTCATGAAAAAAAGGAGAAAAATAAAAAAACAAATCAAGGAGGTTCTTACAGAAGAACTATAAAACAGAAATATAAAAAACCTAAAACAAGAGGCGATAAAAACTACAATCAGCGTAATAAAAAGAAGAAAAAATAATTGAAGAAAAATAATTAATGAAAGCAGCTTCTAATAAAGTACTTATTGTACTTGCCTTTATTGCTATTTATGTAATTTGGGGTTCTACTTATTTCTTAAATAAAATTGCAGTTACTGAACTTCCTCCATTTATGTTGGCTGGATTACGCTTTGTAACAGCAGGAATTATAGCATTTATTATTGCTAAATCCATAGGATTAGATATTAAAGTTTCTAAAAAACAGTTTATAAATACTTCCATTGCTGGTTTCTTATTTTTAGCAATTGGAAATGGCTTTGTAGTATGGGCTTTAAAGTATGTAGATAGCGGTTTTGCTGCCTTAGAAATGTCTGCTCAGCCTTTGATTGTATTACTTTTACTACGAATTTTAGAGGGTAAGAAAATAAAATTCATGTCGTTTATAGGCGTAGGCTTAGGAATCTTAGGGATTTACTTATTGGTAAGTCAAAATACCGTTAGTAATAAAGAAAACAGCTTAGTAGGAATAGGGGTTATCTTTCTTTGTATGATTAGTTGGGCCTATGCCAGTATTTTTGTTTCTAAAGCAAAATTACCTAAGCACTTTTTTGTAAATTCTGCCTACCAAATGTTTATGGGTGGGATTTTTCTACTCACGTTAAGTTTGACTTTAGGAGAGCAGTGGACAGCTCCAAACACTTGGCAAACAGATACTCAATTGGCGTTATTAGCATTAATTTTACTTGGAAGTATCGTTGCTTTTACTTCCTTTAATTACTTACTAAGGGTAGTCTCTCCAGAAAAAGTAGCAACATCAACCTATGTAAATCCAATTATAGCTTTATTTCTAGGATGGTTCTTTTTAGAAGAACATATTACTCTACAATCTATAATAGCGGCTGCAATACTACTTACTGGGGTTTATTTTATCAATACTAAAAAAACACTTCTTATATTCTCTCGATTCTCTAGTAAAATAGGGAAGAAGTATAGAGAGGAAATGTAATTTTATAAATAGTATTAAGTAGTTAGTATAAAGTATTAAGATTTTTAGTTTGCCACGAATTCACAACTATTTTTTGAGTAAATCTGTGAATTCGTGACTAAAATTTATATGGTAGCAGGGTTTTAGATCATATCTGCGACCAGTAATTATATCTTTACTATCATTTTCCCTTTGTTTTTCCCTTCAAATAAATCTAAAAAGGCTTGTGGGATATTATCAAATCCATCTACAATAGTTTCTTTATAAGTGAGTTTGTTTTCTGCTAACCATTGTCCTAGTTGTTGCCCAGCTTCTGGAAACTTATCTTGGTAATTGGATACAATAAATCCTTGCATTAAGGCACTATTTTTAATTAAAAATGGCTGAACACTAACACCTTTCGGAACAGAAGTTTCGTTATAAACAGAAATAGCTCCACAAATAATCATACGTGCAAATTTATTGATGCTAAATAATACAGCGTCGGATATTTCTCCACCCACATTATCAAAATAAATATCTACACCATTAGGACAGGCTTCTTTAATGGCTGCCTTCATATCTTTAATGGTGTTGTAATTAATCCCTTCATCATAACCAAACTCCGATTTTAAAAGGTTGATCTTTTCATCGCTTCCCGCAATTCCAACTACACGAAGTCCTAATATTTTCCCTATCTGCCCTACAACACTTCCTACAGCACCAGCAGCTCCAGAAACCAACAAGGTTTCTCCTTCTTTAGGTTTCCCAATTTCTGTGAGTCCTAAATATGCGGTAAGTCCTGTCATTCCAAGTATTCCTAAATAAGCAGATAATGGTGCCTGGTTAGCATCTACTTTTCTAATTTCTTTTATCTTTTCTGAAGAAATTATCTGCTCTTCTTTCCAATCTAATATTCCAGAAATATAATCTCCTTCTTGGAAATCTTTATTTTTGGAAGCTACAACTTTAGCTACTATTCCAGACGTAATTGGTTTTCCTAATTCAAAAGGAGGGACATACGACTTAGCGTCGCTCATTCTTCCTCTTAAGTAAGGGTCTACAGATACATATTCTGACTTTATTTGTAGGTCGCCATCCTTTAAATCTACTATATCTTCATTTTTAAATTTAAAATCTGATAAGGTTGGAGTTCCTACTGGGCGCTTATCTAATACTATTACTTTACTCATAATTTTAATTTTTTTCATCTTAAAAACAACAGCAATAATTTACTCTTTTCGCAATAATCTGAAAAATATTAAAGTATATTTCTTTGTTAAATTAAAAGCTTTATTCACTTCCTTTTTAGTGTTTAGAATTTAAATAAATAAGCTATAAAACTATTTATAACTAATTCACTTTTAATCAAATAACAGTATTAATGTCCCTTATAGCTTTATGAAAGCGTTAATGTTTGATTTTCATTAGTAATAATTACTAAAAATTTATTAATTTAAACCAAATTCTGTGTTTAGCTATAATTACAGAATTCAGACTAAAACAAAAAAAAGAACCTATGCCTGATTACAAACTTAACATCAATGGAGAATCTCATACTATAAATGTGGAGGAAACCACACCTATGTTATGGGTTTTAAGAGACCATCTTCAATTTGTAGGAACAAAATTTGGTTGCGGAATTGCTCAATGTGGGGCATGCACTATACATATTGAAGGAGTGGCAGTAAGATCTTGTCAATTACCAGTATCTGCAGTTGGAGAACAAAAGATAACAACCATAGAAGGTTTATCGGAAAAAGGAGATCACCCTGTACAAAAAGCATGGATTGAACATGATGTTCCGCAATGTGGTTATTGCCAAGCAGGACAAATTATGTCGGCTGCTTCCTTATTAAATAGTAATCCCAATCCTACAGATGAAGATATTGACGAAGCTATGAATGGGAATATTTGTCGTTGTGGCACTTATACTCGCATTAAAGCAGCAATTAAAACAGCCGCTTCTAATTAAGTTAGTTTTAAAACTAAGCAACAACCTCAGGTAGAATTTACGAGGTAGTCAAAGGAGAATAATTTAATCCATTTAGACGTAGAGCCCTATGGTAAACCCAAGACAGGCTCTAGGGAATTAAACCCTCAATGAGGGATTCAAATAAAAAATATTAACTCATTTCGATGTAAGCATCGGGGAGTTAGCCCTCCAAGAGGGTTTAAACTTTAAAATCTACAGCACGTGTCACTTATAAAAACATCATACGGAAGAAGGTCTTTTTTAAAGACTTCAGCATTAGCAGGAGGAGGAATGGTCATTGGATTTAGTTGGCTTGCCTCATGCAAACCCTCTCCAGAGGAAATTGCTAACTTACCAAAAGAATGGTTTGAAATTAACGGATTTCTAAAAATAGGAGATAATGGAATGGCAACTATTATGTCTCCAAACCCAGAAATAGGTCAGAATGTAAAAACATCGATGCCTATGATTGTTGCGGAAGAATTAGACATTGCTTGGAATAACGTAATTGTAGAACAAGCGCCGTTAAACACTAAAATATACACCAACCAATTAGCAGGGGGGAGTCAGTCTATCCGCCAAGGATGGGATGGGTTAAGAATGGCTGGAGCTACAGCAAGACACATGCTAAAACAGGCAGCCGCTCAAAAATGGGAAGTTCCCTTAGAAGAAATTACTACAGAAAATGGAGTTATTCATCATAAAAAGAGCGATCAATCTCTTGGTTATGGAGAAGTAGCCTCTCTAGCTGCTACTCTGGAAGTTCCTAAAGAAGTAGCACTTAAAGAACTTGATGAATTTAGTATTATAGGAACTGCTACCAGAAACGTAGATGGCGAAAAGATAGTTACAGGGAAACCATTATTTGGAATCGACCAGTATAAAGAAGGGATGTTAATTGCAATGATAGTACATCCGCCAGCATTTGGAATGAAATTAAAGTCTTTTGACGCTTCAGAAGTTAAAAAAATGCCTGGAATAAAAGATGTTTTCAGCATTAAAACTTATGAAGATGGGTTTAATAAAAGTATGTTTGATGCCGATGCTTTTCCTGAATTAGTAGTGGTTGTAGGAAATTCTACTTGGGAAGTTATGAATGCCAAAAAAGCATTAAAAACTAGCTGGGAGCCTTTTGAAGGTTATGAAGATGTATTTGCCAACTTTTCTGGAGATGGAACTTTCTCTAAGTCTGTACCTGCAGGAGCAGAGAATACAGAGTCTCATATGGAAAAAATGGAGGAGCTTTCTACCAAACTAGCAAAAGAAGTACGGAAAGATGGGGATCCTGAAAAAGCTTTTAAAAAGGCTGCTAAAATAATAGAACGTAGTTATACAGCACCATTTTTAGCGCATAATACTATGGAACCCATGAATTTTTATGCGGATGTTACTGCAGATAAAGCAGTACTAAGCGGACCTATTCAGACTCCAGAATTTATGGAAAAATCTGTTGCTGCTAGAATAGGACTCCCATTAGAAAAAATAGACTTACAAATGACACGCCAAGGAGGTGGTTTTGGAAGAAGACTTTATGGGCATTTTGTTGTGGAAGCTGCGGCCATCTCCCAAAAAATGAAATCTCCTATTAAATTAGTATATACCCGAGAAGACGATATGACTTTTGGGAACTATCGTCCAGCTTATCACGCTAGATATAGAGCTGCTTTAGATGAAAATAACAATATTATAGGATTTCATGTTCGCGCAGGAGGAATCCCTGAGAGTCCGCTTTTTGCTAATAGATTCCCTGCTGGAGCAATTGATAATTACTTGGCAGAATCGTGGGAAATAGCTTCTAATATTTCTGTAGGAGCTTTTAGAGCGCCACGCTCAAACTTTATTGCAGGTGCCGAACAATCGTTTTTAGATGAAGTTGCCGAAGCAATGGGGAAAGACCCGTTTGATTTCCGATTGGAACTTTTAGAACGTGCTACCACAAATCCGGTAGGAGAAAAGAATGATTATGATGCTAAACGTTATGCTGGAGTATTGGAATTAGTACGAGAAAAATCTAATTGGTCGCCAGAAAGTACCAATAATACCTATAGAGGGGTTTCAGCATATTTTTGTCATAACTCTTATGTTGCCAATGTTTTAGAAATGGTAATGGAAAAGGAAACTCCTGTAGTTAAAAAGGTGTATTGTGCTGTAGATTGTGGGATTGTAGTAAATCCAATTGCAGCTACAAATATGGTTGAAGGTGGAACTGTAGATGGAATAGGGCATGCTATGTATAGCGGACTTACTTTTAAAGATGGAAAACCTATACAGACAAATTTTGATCGTTATAGAATGATTCGTCATAAAGAGGCTCCAAAAGAAATAGAAGTTCATTTTGTACAAAATAAGGAACATCCAACTGGATTAGGAGAACCTCCTTTCCCTCCAATTATGGGATCGTTGGCTAATGCATTATACAAAGCTACTGGACAACGTCATTACAATCAACCCTATATAACACAAAAGAAAGTGGTAAGTTAGGCATCTAGGCAGTAGGCAGTAGGCATGAACTTCCCTGAATAGAGTTGACCGTTTTTAAATATTAATTTCATTGTTAAAAATAGTAATTGTTTTTTGATGAAAAGTACTTTTCATCAAAAACTGTTTTTCAAACGCTATTGGACTTATTTTTCCAATATTATCAT
>NZ_JBSXNL010000022.1:0-8339 GCF_056857615.1 Galbibacter sp. L-19 | reverse complement strand
ATAAGTAAATATGCCAACGACAGCGCCAGCAATAAGGACAAAGACCAACACACGAGTAATCCCCTTTTTAAGATCAGCATTCTCTCCGAAGAAATGTCCTGCATTGAATAAGAATCCCACCAAGAATATCACTCCAAGGATAATGGGAAATATGGTTCGAATGGTATTTGAAATATCATTGACTGAATCTTCAATTCCACCAATCTGCGCCAATATGGTATTGGAAATCAGCAGGAATAATAGCGTGAAATAAGTTGCTCTTTTCATAACGGAACGGTTTAAATTTTTGATTCGTTTTCGTTAGTAAAAAAGTACAACTATTAAACACTTAAAATACTTATAATCAATTATTCGTGAATAAAATATAGCTTAAAATCAATTGCTACTATTTGATAATAAAATGACTTAAACTACAGGATTTTTGAGAAGCTATTTGTTGATATGTATGGATGCCGTATTTTTACAATTGGAAAAAAAGGACAATTTTGAGTGTACTAAACACAATCTTTTTATAAACAACCATAGAAATACGCATTGCAATCGATATACATGATCAAATAGCATCCTTACCAAAAGCAGCTGGTGTTTATTTTTTTTATAAAGGATATTTTAGCTACCTTTTTCAATAACAATCAACAAACATTATAGTATGGGAAGTCAACCGTAAAGCTCCTAGTAGATTCCCAATCAAACCCTATTGTAATTCTGGGCAGGTTTTGATTAACAGATTTTATTGATGAATGCAAATTTAAATCTTGCCGCCATTTAATTCAAAAATCATTTAGTATAACTCTCTAAGGAGTTAAACCGAGATCAATTAGTTAGTTTTAATGGTTTTAAAAGAATATCAAACGGGAATATTTATAGCTTCTTTCTCTCTTTTCCAATTTCTATGCTTAGATAATGCTTTAATAAAAACTTGTACGTTTTTGTTTATCAATATAGCTTCATCGTCTTTAAACAACTTAACATAAGTCTGATCCAAAAGCTCTTCTCCTTCGTCTGCTGTACCAATTGTCTTACAATGTTTCAGTGTTTCATTAATAAATTTTATAGCCTTTGCTTCTTCCATCAATGTTTTAATTGCTTCTTTTCCTCCTGGAACATACAGCGCATCATATAATACACTTTCAGTTGTAGATAAAAATGCATCTACATCATATTGGTTCTTTTTATTACATATAATTTTTCCGCCATGTGGAGCTATTAATGCTACTGTAGCATTTTTTTCTTCTAACAGTTTTCTTAATTCAACATAATCATCCCCATTGAATCCATTAGCAACTAGAATAGCTATTTTACATGTTGCTATATCATCTGAAGCAAGAAAAGTCTGACTTAGAGCCTTAGAAGTATCTAAATAATTCTTCTTTTTAGGAGGCTGCTGTTTATTAATATCTGCATTAGCTCCAATAGCCTGATTTATTGGGTGGTCTATATCTTTTGGAATTTCAAGTCCAAGTTGTTCTGCTACTCTTTCTGCTAATTGATTGTTGATTTGCTCAAGTAACCACAACATTCTTAATTTTATATGCTCATAGGTACACTTTCCTAATTCAAAAGCATATCCATTAATAACATGTTCTTTTTCCCAAGTTTCCAAACTTCGATAAAATAATGCTGGTTGTGAAAAATGATCATTAAAACTTTCGCTTCTACTACGAATTTTTTTTCCATCTACTCGCTCTTCATAATGAGAGAATCCTCCTTCAGCAATTTTTGAAAGATATGGACATCCTCCTCCAATAGAATTTGGAAAATAAGCAGTCTTCCCTTCATTAATTGTCATTCGCATATGAGCATCTCGTTGGTTGTTATGAACTTCATTAATTGGCCTGTTAATTGGTATTTCATGAAAATTAGGACTTCCTAGTCTTGACAATTGTGTATCGGTATAAGAAAATAAACGTCCCTGTAGCAATGGGTCATTAGTAAAGTCTATCCCAGGAACCAAATGTCCTGGATGAAATGCTACCTGCTCCGTTTCAGCAAAGAAATTACTTGGATTTCTATTGAGCACCAACTTTCCTATTCGTTTTACAGGAACCATTTCTTCAGGAATTAATTTTGTGGGATCTAGTAAGTCAAAATCAAATTTATTCTCGTCTTTTTCTGGTATCACTTGTATCCCTAATTCCCATTCTGGATAATTTCCAGCTTCAATGGCATCCCATAAATCTCTCCTATGAAAATCAGGATCAGCACCATGGATTTTTACTGCTTCATCCCAAGTAACCGACTTCACTCCCAGTTTAGGTTTCCAATGAAATTTCACAAAATGCGATTCACCCTTCACATTAACAAACCTAAAGGTGTGAATTCCAAACCCTTCCATCATTCGAAAACTACGTGGAATTGCTCTATCACTCATTAACCAAATATGATTATGTAGCGTTTCGGTAGTAAGAGATATAAAATCGTAAAAGGTATCATGAGCGGATGCTGCTTGTGGAATCTCTCTATTAGGTTCTGGTTTTACAGAGTGAATGAGGTCTGGAAATTTCATAGCATCTTGAATAAAAAATATAGGCATATTATTCCCAACCAAATCAAATATTCCTTCCTGTGTGTAAAATTTAACAGCAAATCCTCTAACATCTCTCGCCAAATCAACAGATCCTTTTGAGCCTGCAACCGTAGAAAACCTAACAAATACTGGCGTTTTTCTATTAGTATCTGTAAATATTTCTGCTTTGGTATATTTTTGCTGACTTTCATACAACTCAAAGTAACCATGAGCGCCACTTCCACGCGCATGGACAATTCTTTCTGGAATTCTTTCATGATCAAAATGAGTAATTTTCTCTCTTAAAATAAAATCTTCTAATAAAGACGGTCCGCGTTCACTTGCACTCAATGAGTTATTAGTGTCATTTACTTTTACACCTTGATTGGTAGTTAGGCGTTTGTTATTTGGGAGGTTCGTATTTTTATGGAGATCCTTAATTTTCTCAGTTTCTTTACTTTTCATTTGACTGTTTTTAAATGTTAATTCACATCATGATTTAGAACTTACATTTAAAATTATGAAATAACAGAAATTGAATTGATGCAATCAATTTAATTATTGCTTCATATAATTTATTAAACTACGTTAATAATAAACATAAAGAGCAGTTATTTACTTTGTGGTAGTATGAATCAAACTTTCTTTTACTATTTCTTGATATTGTTTAGGACTAAACCCGAATTTAATTTTAAAAATCTTAGAAAAATAACTCTTACTAGAAAATCCAACTTTATATACTATTTCTGATATTGTATATTCCCTTTCTTTAATCATTTCTTCAGCAATTTCCAATCTAATGTTTTTCACATAGTCCCCCACCGTTTTTTTATGAAGCATTTTAAACCCTTTTTGGAGTTTGGCTACTGAAATATTGTGTTGTTCTACTATTTTCTTTATAGAATGATGGCTTCTTGGATTGTTCCGAATTTCTAAAGCTATTTTATTTATTTTCTTAATTTCTAAATTAGAGAGATTGAAAGATCTGGAATTGGGTAAATGCCCATCGTATTGTTGAATAAATAAAGCTAATAGTAACTTTACTTGGCCTTCCATTAATAAATCTCTAACCATACCCTTTTCTGTGATATTATTTAAATTATTTATAACCTCAATTGCCTTGAAGTTGAATTCTCCAAAGTAAGCATACTGAGACTTATTATTTAGAAAATCTAAAATGGGGTGTAAGCTACCTTTAAAACAAGAATTAATATTCTCTTTTTTAGAATAAAAAAAAGGATTTATTTTAATTATAATGATTTCCAACGGATTATTGCTAGGCAAATTAAGCTTTATTTCATTGTTTCTAGCTTTGAGTATTGCCGTTTGTCTCTCATTAATTCTTTGGAGTTTATATTTAGAATATTCAGATTGATAAAGAAAATGTCCCTGATTACTGTATATAAAATACAAAGAAGATGATGCCTGAGAACTATTAATAGTGAGTGTAAGGTCATCTTTTAATGAGAAATTAAATTTAAAAAAACAGATAGAATCAGAATAGTTTTTTCCTTCACAAATTCCTTTTCCATAAGCTGATTCTATTTGGATATGAAATGGGTTATACTCATTAGTTATAGATGCATCTAACTGATTTAGAATTTCATTAAATACAGATGAAATACTAACATCATTAATATTTAAAAATTTCATTTTATAAAGTGTCTATTGCTTTTTAATAACTAAAATTCTATAAAAAGCAGCGTTCACCTTAACAAAATTCAACTGAATGTTAACAAAACTCAATTAAAAGTTATTTCTCTTAAAATAGGTGCTTCTAATAACTAATAATGTGTTATCTCAGGATTCATATGCATTAATAAAATAGTAATGGAATTTTTCTGCAAACCTATAACTCTTCTTAAAACTGGGTCAAAAGAATCTTGATAATCTTTTATAAAACGTTCTATTTCCTGAATGCAATATGCACTGTGTTTATTTACAAAACAGCTTTCTTTCTCCACCAATTTTATACATAACGATATATTCTCAATACTATCATAAATTCTTTTAAACGTTTCTGATTTAGCTTTATTAATTAATGTGTAATATTTTAAAGCTTCTTTTAATTGTTCTGTAGTAGTTATTAAATTATTTCGAAATGTTAAATCATCTTTACCCATTAGTTCTTAATTTAAACTTCAATTTAAAAACATACAATACTTTATATTATCTTAAAAAAAATTATTATTGATGCAAAAAATCAGAAGTCGATTTTTATATATTAGTATAGAACAATAAGTAGTATCTTTCTATTTCATTATATAATAGCCAAGATCCTATGCAAACGGTACAAGTAAAATCTATCCCAATCAATGAAGTAATAAAAGATATCGCAAAACTATTTGAAGTAGATTATCAGGAGTTTTGTGGAGAATACATGGTTGAAATCCCAACCTACATAGGGAAAGGTTTTATTAAAGGAATAAGCTTTGCAAGTGGTTTAGGTGTAATTTTTTATAACTGTACTTTCTTTGAAGACACAGAGATACAATTTAATATTGACTCTATTCACCCAGTTAAGTTTCTTTTTTGTACTGAAGGAACCGTATATCATAGATTTGATGGTCAGGATAAGGTTAATAAAATAGGAAAATTTCAAAATGCCATTGTTGCTAATAAGGGAAGAAAAGGACATATTATACAATTTAAAGCTAACCAGCCCATGCAAATGAATAGTTTGGAAATAATACGTTCTAAATTTCAAGATAGATTAATTTGTGATCTTGAGCATTTGGATGCGGATATATTAAAATTATTTCAAGATCAGCAGGGAAAGAATTTATTCTACTATGAGGGATATTACAGTTTGATTATCGCAAAATTATTTAATGAAATTGAAATGTTCTCTCAAGATCGTTTCTTATGGCATTTATTTATGGAAGGAAAAACGCATCTAATTTTAGTCCAACAAATTATTCAATATAAAGATGATTTGAATGAAGGAGAAAACAAAAGTATTTTAAGGCAATCTGATATTAAATTAATTCAAGAATCTTCAAAATATATTTATAATAATCTTAGTATTCTAGGTACTATTGAAGACATTGCTAAGGAGGTTGGGATGAGTTCAGGGAAATTACAAAGTGGTTTTAAGGAATTATTTGGTACAACTGTAAATGAATATATTCAGAATTCTAGACTTAAAGTTGCTATTACATTATTGGCTGAAACTGAGCTTTCATTATACGAAATTCAGGATAAAATAGGACTCTCTAGTAAAAGTTATTTTTCTAAAATATTCAAAGATTATTTCGGTATTTCTCCTTCAAAATTTAGGGAAGACAATAAAAATAAGCTCCTTCAAAATAGAAAAAGGTTAAGCAAATGATTCGAACTATTCAGGAACTTATAATACTATTTTTAATCTCCTGTGTTTGTACCAAATTAGTCTGGATCCTATCGAGTTGATTTTGTAATAAAGTCTCCGTTCTTTCAGGAAATTTTTCAGACTTAAGAATATTCTTATACTCTTGTAAGCTCGTTTCTTCTCCTCGAATAGCTTCTTTTAACATTGCTTCATCTGTATTCGAAGTAAAAAGGAGTTTAAAATCAACCCAACCCAAATGAATATCCTCTGAAATAGTACCACTAAATTCATATGACTCTCCATAATAGGTTAATTCGTCCTTCAATTCTTCAATAAAAGTTTTACGCCCTTGAGCTAAACTTTTAAAATATGCTTTTAGCAATTCATTTTCTGTATGATCAATAGCTCTTTGAAACCCATTTTGAGCATCAATATTCTTTACTAGAATACTGTTAAGGGACTCTGCTATTTGTTTAGACTTTGTATTCATAAGCTTAATTTTTATAACTATTAAAAATGAATTAATCTTGAATCATTATTTTATCTACAATTTCTTATGAGAATAATAAACTGCTATCATAATGGTATTCAAAATAAAAGAAACCCCATTAGTTAATATAATTGGCCAATCTTTACTTAAAATACCATACAATACCCATAACCCCAGCCCTGCAATTAGAATGATTAAAAATTTAGATGAAATGTCATGAACTTCTCTGGTTTTTATCACTTTTAATATTTGTGGAATTATAGCAATTGTAGTTAAAATACCAGCTATGCTACCTATAATTGTAGTCATTTTAATTAAAAGAAGTTAACATAATAATCAATTTAGGAAATGTTGAAATTAAGTTTCAATTTCTCTTGATAGTTCTTTGGACTACAATGATATTTTTCTTTAAAAATTTTAGAAAAATAACTTCTACTAGTAAAACCTATATCATAGACTATTTCAGAAATAGTACATTCCCTATTTTTAATCATTTCTTCGGCTAATTCTATCCGTAAATTTTTAATAAAATCCGCAACGGTTCTATCATGCATAATTTTAAATCCCTTTTGCAATTTAGATGGAGAAATAAAATATTGCGTTGTTAATTTCTTTATGGAATGGGATTTAGAAGGAAATTTTTTGATGTATTCTGAAATCTCTCTGACTTTTCTTAGTTCTGAATTTGTAAGCTCGAACACCGTGTCTTTATTTTGAACATCCCAAGTATATTGCTTAATAAGTAAAGCCAAAAGCAATTTTATTTGACCCTCTAAATATATTTTTTTTACAAAACCACTTACCTGTATGTTGTCTATTCTATTAAAATTTTCAGCTAATTTTAGGTTGTAACTCCCATAGTGTGTGTACCCTTCTATTGTATCAAAATTGGAATACATAAATTGAATATTCTCATCTAATATTTTTCCGAACTTTTCTTTTCTCAAATAAATAAGAGGATTTATCTTGATAAAGATTATCTCATTTAGCTGTTCTTTTTTAAAAATGAGTGTGACTCCTTTAGCTCCAGAATTAATAACTACTGTTTGATGCGGATGAATAGGTCTATAAAGATTATTATTTTTGTATTTATGTAAAAACTTACCCTTATTACAATATACAAAATAAAGAAACGAAGCTCTATAATTTGGTTGTAGGTGTACTATTATATCCTCTGATAAAGAAAGTTTGCATTTAATAAAAGAGATCGAATTTGAGTAACAACTCCCTTTAATTTCTCCAATATGATGATCGGAATTGGAAGAGAAACTAACAATCCCTTCTTCATTGGAAATCGTTCCTCCAATTTTACTTTTTATTTGAGAAAACACTTCTTCAAGACTATTATCCTTTATAATTATTTTTTTCATGGTTGGTTGAATTTATTAATTATAATAGTATAGTTACTTAATAGCTTAGGGAGCTTTTATAAAGTATCATTTCCACTTAAAATTAAATATTAATATACATAAAATGAGATAATTAACATTATTTAATATACTTTAATATTACTTTATGTTAACCTTAAAAAAATGGTAGTTGTTTAGAGTAAAAATGGCCAATAAAATTATTGACCATTTCTCTCATAATCTACAATACTTGTTAATGGACTGCCTTTTTATTTAATCTATTCTTAGCTATTTTATTTAAGGTTTCATCAGCATTGTTTTCTTCTTCCAATGTGTTGTAAAGTATTTCTGCTATTGAACCCATTCCCAATTCTTTAGCATAGCGAACAGCAGTTCCATACCCTGAGATTTCATAATGCTCTTCTCTTTGCGCTTCTGCAATTAAACCAACATTCATTACATCTTGGTCTGGTTTTTCTTCTATAAAGTCTTCGGCTTCTTTAATAAGCCCCTTCATAGCTTTACAAACTTCTCCCGAAGGATTATACACTACTCCCCATCTGTAAGACAGTTTAAATATATATCTAATTATTTATGATGCTATTCTTTTTGTATTATAAATTTGATCAGGTGGTACTTTTCCTATTTCAGTATGCCTTCTTTTGGTGTTATAGAATTCAATAT
>NZ_JBSXNL010000021.1:0-28846 GCF_056857615.1 Galbibacter sp. L-19 | reverse complement strand
AATCTTTTGAGGGATTCAAAAACAGAATATTATCTAAGATTACGGCTATGACGGTCATTCAATATATAAACATATTTGAATTCAACAGAAATATCAATAACCTAAAAATCAATATTGCCTAAATGCACAACGGGTTATATTCTTTTCTCTTTATTCTTATTTCCTTCAACTCCCGACTTCATTTTTTCACTTTAAAACATTACAAACCCTCAACCATCAACTCACTCCCAATTGTTTTCCCAATCTTTCCAAACTACTTCTAGGTTTTGAGCTTTTAGCATTTGAGTAATTTGTTCTGTAGAACGTTCATCGGAAATTTCAAACTGATCTAGCGATTGTTTATCTACTACATAGCCTCCAGGGTTGGTTTTAGATTCGGCGCTCATGGAGGTAATACCAAGATTCACAATGTTATTTCTAAAGGTTTCACTCTCTCTAGTTGAAATGGTTAACTCTACATCTTCTTCCAACATTCTATAGGCAGAAATCAATTGTACCAAATCGGCATCTGTCATTTCTACTTTTGGGTCTAATCCCCCAGAAAAAGGTCGGAGTCGAGGAAAAGAAATAGAAAACTTAGTTTGCCAATAGGTTTTTTTTAGATAGTGTAAATGTAATGCTGTAAAGAAACTATCGGCACGCCAATCTTCCAATCCAAATAAGGCTCCTAGTCCAATTTTATGAACTCCAGCACGTCCTAATCTATCGGGAGTTTCTAAGCGATAGAAAAAATTTGATTTCTTTCCCTTTGGATGGTGTTTTTTGTATTCTTCTTCATGATATGTTTCTTGATATACTAATACCCCATATAAACCATTTTCTTTCAATAAAACATATTCATTTTCATCTAAAGGCTGTACTTCAATACTCACATTAGAAAAATGATTTCTTATAAGTTGAATAGCATTTTTAAGGTATGATACACCAACTGTAGTGTTTGCTTCTCCTGTAACCAATAAAATATGATTGAAACCTTTACTTTTTATATACTCAACTTCTTTTAAAATTTCGACATCGGTTAAAGTACGTCTCGGAATTTTGTTGGTAAAGCTAAACCCGCAGTAAGTGCAAATATTTTGACACTCATTGCTTAAATACATGGGCGCAAACATTTGCATAGTATTTCCAAAACGCCGTTTGGTAATACGCTTACTTTCTTGCGCCATTTCTTCTAGAAAGGGTTTTGCAGCAGGAGCTATCAAGGCTTTAAAATCTTCTAAATTTCGATTGGGTTTTTCAATAGCCCGAATTACGTCATTTCCCGATTTATCTTGGATGCTTTTAAGAACATCGTCCCACGAATATTGTAAAAATGTATCTTTAAAATTAGTCATATAAAAAACTGGTTAACGGACTACTAGCTTCTGCATTCTGTTTTACTGGTGCGAGGGATGCTAAATAAGCTTCGCGTCCTGCTTCTACACTTTTTTTGAAGGCTTTTGCCATTTGGATAGGATTGTTGGAAACTGCAATTGCGGTATTAACCAACACAGCATCGGCACCCATCTCCATAGCTGCTGCCGCATGAGAAGGAGCTCCAATACCAGCATCTACAATAACGGGTACCTTACTTTGTTCAATAATAATTTCTAAAAAATCAAAGGTTTTTAATCCTTTATTAGTTCCTATGGGAGCCCCCAAAGGCATTACGCATTGTACTCCTACATCTTCCAAACGCTTGCACAACACAGGATCTGCATGTATATACGGCATCACTACAAATCCTTTTTTTACCAATGCTTCGGTAGCAGCCAAAGTTTCTATAGGATCTGGTAGTAAGTAATTTGGATCTGGATGAATTTCTAATTTCACCCAATTTGTTTCCAATGCTTCTCGTGCCAATTCAGCAGCAAAAATGGCTTCTTTGGCATTTCTAACCCCAGAAGTGTTGGGTAATAAATTTATGGTAGGGTGTGGTAATCCACTTAAAATATCATCATTTTCTAAGGTTGAATCTACTCTTTTTAAAGCTACCGTTACAAGGTCACTTTTACTCGCAAGAATGGACTCTCTCATTAGTTTTGAGGAACTAAATTTTCCAGTTCCTAGAAACAATCGAGAAGAAAACTCCTTATCTGCTATTTTTAATATGTCTGGATAACTCATACGTTTATTGTTTTCTGATTTAAAATTTCCTTTATAACATCTAATCTTTTGGTTAAGTCATGGGTTTTTATCTCCCTAATCTCAGAAGTTAAATAACCCGACATAGCAACTCCGTAAATACCTGCCAGTTTTAATTCTTCTATATCTTCTTTTACAATGCCTCCAATAGCAATTATTGGGGTGGTTTTTGTTTTTTTATTCAACTCAAAAAAGATGTTTTTATAACCTTTAATTCCTAAAATCGGACTTAATTTTTCTTTGGTATTTGTATGTCTAAAGGGACCTAAGCCGATGTAATCAACTCCTTTTTTAATCAATTTTTCTATGTCTTGGGATGTATTTGCAGTGCCTCCTATAATTTTTTCTTTCCCTAGAATTTTCCTAGCTACTTGGGGGCACATATCTTCTTTTCCAAGATGAACCCCATCTGCATTTACTACATTGGCAACTTCAACATGGTCGTTAATAATGAGTTTAGCACTGTATTGTTGGCATATTTCTTTAGCCTTGATAGCTGTTTCTAAAACTTCTTTTGGCGTTTTATTTTTCAGGCGTAATTGAATCCAACGTCCGCCACACTCACATACTTTTTGAATATTTTGAAGATGTATAGTAGGTGTGTTTCCTTGCGAGATGTATTGTATAGTATCTATTTTCATGAATGATATGCTAGTTTTGTTGGGTTTGATTGCAGCGCTTTTTCGGTATATCTTTTGGCATCTTCACAAGCATTAGCTAAAGATTTTCCTTGTGCTAAATAACTTGTAATAGCTGAAGATAAGATGCAGCCACTTCCATGCTTTTCATATATTTTTTCTTCGGAAGGAAAAAAGTTAAAAACGGTTTTATCTTTTAGATATAAAGTGTCTTTTCCTTTTTCCGATGGATGATGTCCACCTTTTAGCAATACTGATGTAAATTGTTGTAAGCGTGTTATTTTTTCTGACAAAGAGGATGCGTTGGAAAGCTGAAAAATTTCTTCATAATTAGGCGTAATCAACGAGATATTTTTTAAAATATCAGCTGAGAATAATAGTTTTTCTCCTTGAAAAGAATGGCCGCTACTTGACTTCAAAACAGGATCTAAAACTATTGGAAGTTCCTTTTTATATGCTTTTAATACTTTTAACAACTGTTCTAAAAGAGTTAGATTTTCTATTATTCCAATTTTAACAGCTGCTATATTAAAACGGTCTAAAAGTAGTTGCAATTGCTTTAAAACTACAGTAGCGTCCACCCAATAGCAGTCTTTGAAATAAACATCGGTTTGTAGGGTGTTTGCCGTACAAACAGCCATTGCATAGCATCCGTTATTTTCTATTGTTTTTATATCGGCAAGTAAACCAGCTCCCCCAGAAGGGTCAAAACCAGCAATACTTAAAACAATAGGTTTTTGTATGTTTTTATCCGTCATAAAACACGTTTTTATAAACTTTTTGCAATTCTTTATATGCTGTTACGGGGTGTTTAGATTGCCAAATGCTTCCTAAAATTGCAACCCCTTGGTATCCCATTTTTTTTACTTCGGAAATAGTTGCTGAGGTAATTCCGCCAAGCGCAATAACTTTTATTGGGGATGCCATTACCTCAAATTCTTTTCCTTGATAATTTTCTTTAGAAATAGAATTGAAAACGGGACTCAAAAAACTATAATCATAATTTGCTCCTTCTTTTTTTAAAGCTGAAATTGAATGAAAACCCGTACTCACCACTCTTCCCATTTTTTGATGGTTTTTAATGTATTCTGAATCATTTTCAAGCATTTTTCTATGTTTTTCGGTCAAATGAATGCCTTTTACATTAAATTCTGATGCCAATTCATGATGCTGATGAAGCATAATTTTATTGTGATGTTTTACATCTATCAATTCTAAATAGTTTTTCAAGGCTACTTTTTCTAACCTTGGTTTACGTATGTGTAAAGTTTCCAATCCACATGCAAACAACCTATTTAGGCTTTCTATTTCTTGCTCCAAGGCAGTCTCTGATGTAATTACAATAAGCATGGGTTTAGGTTTTTATTTCAGAGGTTCAAAGGGACAGAGGGGCAAAGTTGTAAATTTGAAGATTTGAAAATCAGGAAAAAAGTGCTCAGTGGGCAGTTGCAGTAAGCAGTTTTTTTCTTTGTAACAGCATAACTTTTAACTTCTGACTTCCAACTTCTAACTCCATCCTTATCTTAATTCTCCACTTTTAACTCATTAACTTTTCACTCAAAGAGCAAAGAGGCAAAGTTGTAAATTTGAAGATTTGAAGATTTGAAGATTTGAAAATGAGGAAATTAGGGGAAAAGTGCTCAGTGGGCAGTTGCAGTAAGCAGTTTTTTTCTTTGTAACAGCCATAACTTTTAACTTCTGACTTCCGACTTCTAACTCCATCCTTATCTTAATTCTCCACTTTTAACTCATTACCTCATTACCTTTCTTCACTTTAATCTTCCGCCTTCCGACCTCTTTCTTTTTTCAACCTTCAACTCAATCACAAATACACTTCACTTCCTTTTTCTTTAAACTCTTCTGCTTTTTTCTTCATCCCTTCTTCAATAGCTTCATGACTATCCAGTCCATTTTCTTTAGCATAATTCCGAACGTCCTGAGTAATTTTCATAGAGCAAAAATTAGGACCACACATAGAGCAGAAATGTGCCACTTTAGCATTGTCTGATGGTAATGTTTCGTCGTGATACGCTTTTGCGGTATCTGGATCCAGGGCTAAATTGAATTGGTCTTCCCAACGGAATTCAAATCGAGCTTTACTCATGGCATCATCTCGGTGTTGTGCCCCTGGATGACCCTTTGCTAAATCGGCGGCATGCGCAGCTATTTTATACGTAATAACTCCTGTTTTTACATCTTCTTTATTTGGGAGTCCTAAGTGTTCTTTTGGGGTAACATAGCACAACATGGCGCACCCGTACCAACCAATCATGGCAGCACCAATACCACTTGTAATATGGTCATAACCAGGAGCAATATCTGTAGTAAGTGGGCCTAAGGTGTAAAAAGGAGCTTCTCCACAGGCTTCCAATTGCTTGTCCATATTTTCTTTAATCATATGCATTGGAATATGTCCAGGCCCTTCAATAATGGTTTGTACATCGTGTTTCCAAGCTATTTTTGTAAGTTCTCCAAGAGTTTCTAGCTCTGCAAATTGTGCATAATCGTTGGCATCGGCAATACTTCCAGGACGGAGTCCGTCGCCAAGAGAAAAGGACACATCATAGGCTTTCATAATTTCGCAGATTTCCTCGAAATGAGTATATAAAAAGCTTTCCTTATGATGCGCCAAACACCATTTTGCCATGATAGAACCTCCTCTAGAAACGATTCCTGTTACACGTTTGGCAGTGTGTGGCACATATTGTAAGCGTACCCCAGCGTGAATAGTAAAATAATCTACTCCCTGTTCTGCTTGTTCAATTAAAGTATCTCTAAAAATTTCCCAAGTAAGGTCTTCAGCTTTTCCGTTTACTTTTTCTAAAGCTTGATAAATAGGCACAGTACCAATAGGAACTGGCGAATTTCTTAAAATCCACTCGCGGGTTTCATGGATATTTTTTCCGGTAGATAAGTCCATAATATTATCTGCTCCCCAACGGCATGCCCAAACTGCTTTTTCTACCTCTTCTTCTATGGAAGATGTTACCGCAGAATTACCAATATTGGCATTTATTTTAACCAAAAAGTTACGTCCAATAATCATAGGTTCGCTTTCTGGATGATTTATATTACATGGAATTACGGCTCTCCCGCTAGCTACCTCTTGACGTACAAATTCTGGAGTGATTTCTTTTGGAATGGAAGCACCAAAACTCTCTCCAGGATGTTGTTTTGTAATTTCTTTTACTTGCTGTAGTTTCTGATTTTCGCGAATGGCAATAAACTCCATTTCTGGAGTTATAATTCCTTTACGGGCATAATGCATTTGCGTTACATTTTTTCCAGCTTTTGCTTTTAATGGATTTTTAAGGTGTTTGAAACGAAGTTCGTCTAGCTTTTTATCATTAAGGCGTTCGTTTCCGTAATTAGAGGAGAGTCCGCTGAGCTCTTCTACGTCCCCACGACTTCTTATCCATTGCTCTCGAATGGGTTTTAGTCCTTTTTTTACATCTATTTCTATGTTTGGATCTGTATATGGACCGCTGGTGTCATACACTAAAACAGGGTCATTTTTTTCGGTAGTACCATTAAATTTATCAACCGTGTCACTAAGAGAAATTTGTCTCATTGGTACTTTTATATCCTTGTGAAGGTTTCCATAGACATAAATTTTTGAAGAATTTGGAAAGGGTTCGCGACTAATTTCTGTGTTGGGTTTTTGCTGTTGTGTTTTCATGTGTTTCTTGTTTTTGTTTGAATACCTTGTGGGTCTAAACCCGAGGCAGTTGATTTTTTTTTTGCGTGAAGGATAGTAGCGACATCCTTTTTATTTTTTTAAAAAGATATAGCGAATAGCCTGACCGTAACGGAGTGAAGGGCACGCCCTAATTAACCTCCCTGGGTGGCTTTTATAATAAGAATATTAGCATTGTTTTCTAACGGTTCTTCCCATTTAGATTTTGGGAGAACGTTATTATTAAGTGCCAAAGCAATGCCGTTGGGAGAAATGTTTAAATGCTCCAAGAGCTGTTTGGCGCTCAATGAGTTCTGAAATGTGTGTAAGGTGTTGTTTACGTTTACAGTGGTCATAATCTTATGTTTTACTGTAAACTTTAGGAGGAAGTCCTAAAAAAGTGGATTACTTAGGAGTTTTTTTAATGCTGAATTAAAAAAGTACCTATAGCCAAATTTATGGCGTTATGTAGTGTCTCAACTTTTCCCTTCGCACGTCCTAACGCGATCAGGTTCTAAGGGTTTTATCTCAGCCGGCTTTCACGGCACCCCTAAAGTTTACTTATAATCAATATTTATTTCCAAAAGCCTGCCCAGAATTTACGCTGATGCAGTAACTTATTTCAAAGGTATGGAATTATGATGGAGAATGACAACTATTGAGGTTAAAAAAGGAGCTATTGATATGATGGGGATATTTTAGGATACAAAAAACCCTTACTGAAAATCAGTAAGGATCTTTTCCCTCAAAAACTACTTAGTTAAGTAACTAAATAGTGATTTTATATAAGTCCTAAATCTTTGGCTATAGCAACCAGATGTGTGGCGTTTTTAGCTTTAAAAGAAATTCTTAAGCTACTAATGCGTTTTTCAATAGTGCTTACGCTACATGGTGTAATGCCTTCGGATTTGAACTTTTTTCTAATTTCGTCTTGAGAATTTCCTTGAGAAAGAGCGTCCAATAATAAAATATCATAGTCTTCTATTTCTAAATTTTTAGTTTCTTTTATGGCATGCTTTAAATTTGCTGGGATGTACTGTTCTTTATTGTAAACCGTTTCAATGGCGGTAACCATTTCGTTGGTGCTATTTCTACCTTTACAGACATAACCATTAATAAATATGGTGTCGAAAAAGGACTTAATCATATGTGGGCGGTCTTCAATAGAATACATAATAACAGCAATATCTGGTTGCTCTAATTTTATTTTTGCAACTAGTTTGTCTCCAGATTCAATTTTAGATTGCCTGTGGTCTTGCTTAAAAGAAAGGTCTGTTATTAAAAGGTCGAAAGGAGAATTTTTTAAGATTCCTTTCTTGATTTTTAAATATGCATCATCGCAATATTTGGCGTGTTCAATTTCAAAATCATAAGCTTTACTTAAGGTATTTATCAACCCTAAATTTATGCTATCGATATCTTCGGCAATAAGAACTTTTTTAAACATCGTTTATATTGGAATTGTTATAGTGGCTTTAAACCCTTTTCCGGGCATTGTGTCAAAAATAAAGTTTCCATCTACGCCTTCAATACGGTTTTCCACATTTGCTAATCCGTTTATGATAAAATTTTTGGAAATGTCCGTCCCTTGTCCGTTATCGGAATAAGAAATTTTTAAATTTTTCTTCTCTAAAGTAAAATTAAATACTACTACAGACGCCTTGCTATGTTTTTTCATGTTCACTAAAAGCTCTTGCAGAGACCTGTAAATAACGCGTTTTATATATGTAGGGATTTCTTCTGAAGGGAATGTAGCTAGCCCACGGTTTAATATATTAACATCCTCATTACAGTAACTATTGATAAGAGATATTATTTTTTCTGAAAAGTTGGTGTCTAAATCTATTTTTCCGTTTCCTCTAGCAATATTTCTAGCTTTTTCATAGATGGCATCTAATTGCAGAAGAAGATTACTTTTGATAGTTTTTTCAACAGGAGTATTTTCGGTAAATGCAATAATATTAAATACATCGTTGGCGAGCTCATCATGTATTTTTTTTGAAATTCGCATTTCGGTTTGGTAAGCTTCGTCTACTTTTTCTCGTTGATGCTTTATTTTTATAAACCGATAATATATAAAGCCAGCACTAAGAATGATTCCAATTATAATTATTAAAAGTAAGTTTCTGCTTTGTTGATTTTCTAATCGTAATTTATTGATTTTTGCTTCGTTGGTAAGCTTTAAGTTTTCTTGTTGATTTTTTTCACTTTCGTATTTTATTTTGGCAAATGTATTTTTTAATCGCCCTTGGGAGGTATGAATGCTATCGGTTAGATTTTTATAGACTACCGCGTATGTTTTTGGATTTTGGGAAGATTCTATTAATAAAGATAAGGCCTCTAAGGTATCATCGGTACTTTTGGTTTGCTGTGCCAACTCAAAAGCTTTTAAAGCCATTTTTCTAGCTTTTGTTGTTTGATTATTGTTTAAGTAATATTGAGAGAGATGGAGGTAACTTGTGGTTTGACCAGAAATATCATCATTACTTTTTCTAATTTCAAGCGCTTTCTTAAGGTCGTTTTCCGCATTAGAAATTTTTAATAAACTAGCAACATAAGCTCTGTTGTCAATATTTTTGGCATAACTATCTGGATTGTTTTCTAATTCTGGACTTTTTTCTAGTTTTTCTAATAAGGTATGTGCTTTTTCATATTCTTCTTGGTAGGTGTAAACTACCGCAATATTGTTAAGGATTTTTATTTTTGAAATTGAGTCGCTTGCTACGTTTAAAGCCTTGTTATACCAATGTAAGGCTTCATTATAGATTTTTTGTTCTTTAGAAGCAATGGCAAGAGCATTGTAGGTGCCAGCTATGTATTTTTTATTGGCAGATTTTTCTAAATACTGTAATGCCTTGACCCCTGTTTGTTCAGCTTCATTATAGTTCCCTATAGAATTTAAAAGATTGGTAAGGTTTACCAATTTAATTCCTGCTTCAATAGTGTCTTTTATACGCTCGTATGTTTTGATAGAATTGTAATAAGCGTTAAGCGATTTAGCAATTTCATTGTTTTTTCTATAATAAAACCCAAGTCGGAAGTAAGCATCTCCTATACTTAAACTATCTTTTCTTTGTTGCTGAAGTGTTAATAGTTTATTGGAATAAAATAACGTACTATCAATATTTACATTTCGGAAAAGGGAGGCGCTAGTTAATAAAATCTCAACTTTAATAGAATCATTATAAGTGTTGATATTTTTTATAAGTTTTTGATTTAAAAGAAGAGCGCTATCAGGATTACTTTTTCGTAAGTGCTTTATTTTTTGTAATTGATTGTCTACACTATTTTCAGCAGAAGGGATATTAGAAGTTTTATTTTTTTTAGTAGAAATATTGCATGCAAAAAAGCATAACAAAATACCCAAAAAAAAGGGGAATGCTAGTAGTAGTTTTTTCATTCCCCTAAAATAAAAATTATTTAGCCTTTATTCTCCGTTTTTTGGAGTTTCTGGTTCGTCGGGCTCATCTGGATCCTGATTTATTTCTTCATCTTCCGAAGCTTGTGTATTGTAAAGAGCGTCTGTACTTGCTACACTTTCTTTTGTACACGATTGTAAAATAGCATTTAATGAGATTACAGTAAGTATTAAAAGTATTTTTTTCATAATAATGGATTTAAAAAATTAAACAATAGAGTTGCTGTCCGCCTATGCAGAGATTTTTATAGAGCAACTAAAATTTGTAAGGAAATACTCCTTAATATTTTGGGAAGTGGAGATCCAAATGTGTTACTTAATAGCTGCTTCCCTGTTACTATTTTTCTCACATTGTGGATTTCCGTAAGAAAAGTTGATGCGCTTTGGTTATGTTAGCTAAACACAACCTCAACCAATCTTGACAGCAAAGGAAAGGGAGGTTTGCCGTTTAATTGTGGACAAAACATGGAAAAGAATGTCCGACAAAAATGACCATCGATTGTCTAATTATTTTTATTTTTAAAGCCCTGAACTTAATCCAATTATGAAAAATCCATATGAAGAACTTGTAAAACGAGTTTTTGATAAAGCTAAATCAAAAGGTGGCAGTAAAACTAAAAATGGACAAGCTACCCACCTGTCGACTATCTTTACTGAAGATTATAAGCATCCTATTTCGGTAAGAACATTTACTACTATATACAACTTCTATCTTTTAAAAGATACTAGCAGGTCCGTTACTCTTAAAATTGAATTATTAGATTTAATGGCGCATTATGTTGGAGATAGTAATTACGAAGATTTTATAAAAAAGAATGCAGAAGATGGGGCAAAGGTTGCATTAGATTCTCCAAAAAATAAATTTAATGGTGAGCGGATATTGCTTATAATTTTGGGAATTATGCTCTTACTAGGGCTTAGTTACAGCATATTTTTCAAATCTGAACCGAAATGTATGTCGTGGAAAGAATTTCAGTACGAAATAGTATCATGTAATATTAGCGAGACAGAAACTACTAATGAAATTATTATTTATGATGTTACAGTTTATAAAAAATTAAAAAAGATACATATTAAAGAAGTTAAGATAGGAAAAACATACTACTGCAAAATGGAAGATGGCACTATTGAATACTTCTCTTATTTTGGGAAGCATCCAGTAACAAAAGAGCATCTAAAGCCCGTTACGCCCTATATGTACAATAAGTATGTAGAGCCTTCTCTTTAGAAAAGGACATATAAAAAGCCGTTTTGAAAATTCTCAAAACGGCTTCGTTGGTTAATGCATCATTGCTTGGTTAATCTTTG
The DNA here is from genome assembly GCF_056857615.1 of Galbibacter sp. L-19. Taxonomy (NCBI): domain Bacteria; kingdom Pseudomonadati; phylum Bacteroidota; class Flavobacteriia; order Flavobacteriales; family Flavobacteriaceae; genus Galbibacter; species Galbibacter sp. L-19. The sequence goes on along the minus strand of NZ_JBSXNL010000021.1, from coordinate 17,682 downwards.
TAGCTATATATTACAGTATATTGGCTGGTTTCACCTGAATTTAGATCTGATGTAGTAATAACAGCTTCAGTTGGATAATTGTCGTTATCATATTCATAATCAGCATTATAAAGATAAATTATTTCGTTATTAGAATTTTTATATGTAATTCTAGTAGGGTTATTGTTAGGAAAAAGGTTTCTAGCTGCAACAATTTCAGAGGCCTGCGGTGTCATACTAAAATTAAGCTGAACTTTATCCATAGCCTCTATAAATCCAGCTGCTTTTAAAGTATGGAAATATGGATTTGGAACGTTGTCATATTCTAATTCGGCTGTATATTGCTCGTATACATAATCTTGGGTTTCATAATCATAATCCTCTTCAATAAATGAGATGATTTTAGGATTTCCATTGTCATCATATTCTTCCACATGCCCTACTTCAAAGGCATCATATGGAGATTTATAAAGTTCATTCATACTAAAAGCATCACTATTTCCTCCAGTAATATTAGATAAACTCCCATTATCATCATACACAAAAATGCTGCTTTCTGACCCATTTGAAGCAGTAGAAACACGATTATTTGAATCGTATCCAATGGCGAATGTTCTGTTGTAGTAATCGTTTTGAGGGGATAAAGTGGTAACACCTTTTAGGTATTTTTCTTTTACATTTCCATTTACTTCTTCAAATTCATCCGAAGTAGAATCATCACAGCCAACCATAGCTAAGGTTAATAATACAGCTGCAATTGGAAAATTTCTAATTTTCATCTTTTTTAGTTTAAGAATTATTTTCAGCTCAAATGTAAAATGATAGAATTTATTTTCCTTACGGAATTCCGTAAAGGAGAGAATTATTTTTCTTTTGAATATCTCGTAGGTTCATCTCGAGGTTGTTGATTTATAGAGGGAATAAAAAAAGGATTTTTTGTAACTCTACTAGGATGAGTGTAGTTTGAATCTAATTTTTTATCTTCTAGCTAGCACGAGTGTCTTGCTTGTTTTAGTTTTGCTAACTACATAATAAAGGATTGATAATTTTTCTTGATGCATAACCAATTGGTTTTAAGTTGAACAATTGGCATACAATTCAGTTTTGAAAATGGAACACCTAATTCCTCTCAAAAACTTGACAAGTTGACTTTTTAGTGGAAATTCGTAAAATGCAGTTTGTGGAGCTAAATGTGCCTTATTACTATGTATAAAGCAAAAAATCCAGCCTATTTGTATAGACTGGATTTCTCTGATTGTGGTCCCACATGGACGCCCTTTATTTTTGTTTTATTTTATCTTATTTTATTGAGTAATAGTTTATTAAGTGCTGTTTTACAAGGGTTTTTAAATTAACTTAAATAAGGCTAAATTAAACGAAATTAAAATTATTCGTCCCCTGATTCGTCCCCTGTATATAGTTAATTTATATCTTAGTAAAAAAAACATGAGTGAATTCCCTTATAACGGATTTAAATATATTCGTAATAATTCTAAAGATAAACCTTTAGTTTCAATAGAGCATGAAAAAGAAATCCCTGAGTTCTTGTTTAAATATTATAGTTTTAGTAAGTATAACGTTTCTGCTTTAATTAATTCATATTTATATGCATCCCATCCCTTTGAATTAAATGACATATTAGACAGTAGTGTATTTTTATTGCAGACCTCACAACCAATTCCATATGATTTATATGAAAAATTATATTATCCAACACTGAGCAAAGTAGAAATTAAAGAGTTTTATGAAGAAGATTTAGAAAATAAATGTACTGGATATATTTTTGAACTATGGCAACTCATGACTAATGTATTGGGAATTATATCTCTAACTGAAAGGGAACATCATCCTCTAATGTGGCCTCATTATACAAATGAGAAAGGTTTTCAAATAAAGTATAGAACAAAAAACTTGGAGAATTCAATTAAAAAAGAATATCCTGAACATGGTTCATATGCAGGGCTATTTCCTATTAATTATACAAAATATTTAAGCCCAGTAGATATATCCCAATTTAAAGACCACTTTATACCCCTGTATTACATTTTAAATATAAAATACCATAAATGGGAATATGAAGATGAATGGAGATTAATAATGAGCAGACCTCAAATGGGAGTTCCGTATAGCAAAGCTTCTTTTAGCACCAGAAAAGATTATGAAACGGATATAAAAAACAGATATATTAATTATGATTCTTCTGTGATTGAGGAAATAACCCTAGGCATGAATTTTATTAATGGTAAAGATTTTGAAATTCATAACATTGAGAAATCAGATATGAGAATTAAGCCTTTAAATAGTAATGTTGATTCCTTAGAAGAAACAGGTAATTTAATTAAGTTCCTTAATTATTTAATTGATTCTAAAATACAGGTTTATTATTCTGGGGTTAAGTATGAAAACAACTCTCAAGATGAGATTTGTTTAGTCCGAACAAAAGAATTAATTCAGTTAAGTTATGGAGAAGATGGATATTATATTTTCAGAAGAACTAATGATGTGAAGATTTTATTAGATAACTAAAAAATATATCCATGTCCAAAGCCAAATTCATTCTAAAAGAGCCTAACAGAAATAAATGATCTATTGAATCATCTAATTTACACCATAGTTTAGCTAGTTTTTTAATGATCCTATTCATGGCTATATTTTATTATAATACACTTTATTTTCATTCTAGATTTTTATCTACTTTAAATAGATCTAGATACTCATTAAAAGAGTAAAGTCTTCCCCTTTGTCCTCCCGTAATTTCTTTAATAATCCCTAGATTTTCGAGAGAGTCTATTAACTTGTACGCTGGGCGTGGGGTCTTTTCAATAATATCCGCAACTTTTATAGCATCCAAAATTGGATTGGTATATAGGTAGTCGACTACTTTTCTACCGTCACCGCTTCTTGATCCTAATTGTTTTAATTGTTCATCAATATTTTTTTGAAGCTGCATGATGGAATTAAAGGTTTGTACACCCGATTGTGCAGTTTCAATAACTCCAGTGAGAAAGAATTTAAACCATTGGGACAGGTCATTATGTGTTCTAACACGCATGAGGTTGTCATAATATAGGGATCTGTTTCTTTCAAAAAAATCAGATAAATATAAAATGGGTTGTTTTAAAATGCCTTTACTAACAAGATAGAGTGTTATTAATAACCTGCCTACCCTTCCGTTCCCATCTAAAAAAGGGTGAATAGTTTCAAACTGATAATGGATCAAGGCAATTTTTAATAAATCGGGAAGTGGATTCAATTCATCGTTGGCGAATTTTTCGATGTCAGACATTAAATCTCCTATAGAATTGTGAGCAGGAGGAATAAAAACGGCATCATTTATTGAAGCCCCACCTATCCAATTTTGACTTGTCCGATATGCCCCTGGTAGTTTATGGGTTCCTCTTACACCTCGTAATAATATTTTATGCGTTTGTCGAATTAACCTAGATGAAAAAGGCAGGGTATGGAGCATTTTTACGGCCTCATTCATTGCCGAAATATAATTCTGTACTTCCTCCCAATCATCCCTTTTTTCAATGGCTACATCCTCTTTTTTTAAGAATGCTTCTTCCATATTGGTTTGGGTACCCTCTATTTTTGATGATTGGGTAGCCTCTTTAGCAATATGCATACTAATAAATAAATCAATATTTACATATTCTGAATACATGTCCAACCTTCCTAGTTGTCTATCAGCTTTACTAAGCAAATTGAAGACTTCCATATTATTTATAATCCATTCTTTATTGATAGAATTGGGTTGGAAGCTTTTGTAATAGCCTTGGCTTATATAGGAACCAGATTTGAAATTTTCCACAAGAGTATATTAAGAAATTTATTTAATGTACAATATTACTAAAAATGTATAATAAAGAAAATTGTTATTATACATTTTAATCTGATATGTATAATAACAAAAATGTTGTTATACCATAAATGTAATAAAATGAAATTAAATTTTTGTTGTACATATGTTGTACTTGCTTGAAAACAAAAAAGCCACTCAATCTCTTGAATGGCTTTCTATCATTGTTGTGGTCCCACATGGGCTCGAACCATGGACCCCCTGATTATGAGTCAGGTGCTCTAACCAGCTGAGCTATGGGACCTGCAAATTGCGGATGCAATATTACTATATATTTTTAAGCTCTGCAAGACTATTCAAAGGTTTTTATAGATTTCTACTTTTTTTAACTGTTATCTATGCCTTATCGTCTATTTCTTGGCACAATTCAATTAAAACGCCATTGGTTGTTTTAGGGTGTAAAAAAGCAACCCATTTATTATCGGCACCTCGCTTGGGAATTTCATTTAATACAGTAAAACCTTCCTCTTTTAATCGTTTTATTTCCGCTTGGATATCGCCTACTTCAAAAGCTATATGGTGGATTCCTTCTCCTTTTTTAGCAATAAATTTAGCAATAGCACTATCATTAGTCATTGCCTCTAAAAGTTCTATCTTACTTTCTCCAGTCTTAAAAAATGAAGTTTTTACTCCCTCTGAGGCAACTTCTTCTGTTTTATAGGGAGCTACACCTAGCAATTTATGAAAAAGTGTATTTGAAGTTTCGATGTCATTTACTGCAATTCCAATGTGCTCAATTTTATTCATATCGTTATTTTTTCAGATAAAACACTTAATTAAAGGCTTTCATCAAAAATAATACTTTAAATTGTAATTATTATTCTTGTATTTTTGCAGTATGGAAACAAACAGACAGAAAAAGATTGGTGGGGTTATACAAAAGGATTTAGCTGAAATTCTACAAAGAGCAGCAAAAGAAGGAGGCATGTCTGGAACCCTTATTAGCGTAACCAAGGTAAATGTTACCACAGATTTATCAATGGCAAAAGTATATGTAAGTATTTTCCCAGTAGATAAAGCCAAAGAACTTATAGAAGGCATACGTTCCAACCAACCGCTTATTAAGCATGAGTTGTCGCAACGCACAAAAAATCAGTTACGACGCGTACCTGAATTAGAATTTTATATTGACGATTCTCTTGAATACATAGATCGTATAGACAAGTCGCTTAAAGGAAGTGAAAATCCTATTAGCAACCCCGATTTATTAGCTAAAAGGAAGAAGTCATAATTTTTGAATATCGCCCTGTACATAGCAAAAAGGTATCTGATTTCTAAAAGCAGTCAGAATGCAGTTAACATTATCAATTTTGTTACATTTTTGGTAATAGTAATTGGTGCAGCCTCTTTATTTGTTGTACTTTCTGCTTTTGCAGGACTTAAAACCTTAAGTCTTTCGTTTTCTAATTCTTTTGATCCCGACCTTAAAGCGGTTTCTGCCGAAGGTAAATATTTCGATTTTACCGAAAACGATGCCCAAAACCTTAATAAAATAGAAGGGATAGCCGATTATTCCAAAGAAATTGAAGAGCGGGTTTTCCTTACTTTCAAACAGAAAAATCATATAGCATATATCAAGGCAGTCGACAGTAATTACACACGTGTAACAGGCATTGATAGTATGTTGTATTACGGCAGTTGGATAGGAAAAGACCCCTACCAAGTAGTAAGTGGAATAGGAGTTGCAAATTTATTGGGATTAGGGATTAACGATTATAGAAATCCGCTTGAAATTTTAGCGCCAAAACCAGGAGAAGGGAGTATTGCTACAGGAATTTCAGGCTCCCAAAGACCTTATAATGAACTATCGGTAACCCTTTCTGGGGTTTATGCAATAAACGACGATTTAGATAAAAAGTACGTATTTGCAAGCCTTTCCACCGTTCAGCCTTTATTAGAGAAAAAGGAAAATCAAATCACAGGAATCAATTTTAAGATAAAACCTACAGCTCCTGTAGAATTAGTAAGCGCACAAATAGCAGCAGCATTAAGTAATAAAGTAAGTTTAAAAACGCGTGCGCAACTCAACGATTCTCTTTATAAAATGCTCAATACCGAAAATTTGGTACTGTATCTCATCTTTACTTTGGTACTTATTATTGCACTTTTCAATGTTGTTGGCGCTATTATAATGATGATTCTCGATAAAAAAGACAACGCAACTACACTTTACAGTATGGGCGTATCTATAAAACAACTAAAACGGATTTTCTTCTTACAGGGACTCCTAGTTACCGTTGTAGGCGGCATTGTAGGCATCGCTTTTGCATCGCTTTTAGTGTGGACACAAATCACTTTTCAATGGATAAAACTTAGTCCAACCTTGGCATACCCTGTGGAATATAAGCTTATCAATATAGCCATTGTATTTGCCACAATTTTTGTTTTAGGATTTTTGGCATCCAAAATTGCTGCCAATCGAGTTAATAAACAACTTATTCAATATACTTAGGAGCGCCAATTCTTGTGTAAATAGCTGTTGCTGTTTCCCGCTTTCGCCACTACACGGTAGTTGGCTCTATCGGGGCTAGCAGGTTTTATTTGGGAGTTTAGATTTATTAGCTACAGTATTTTTCAGCTTCATTAATATTTTTATTAAGCTTTCTATTTGTTGTAATAAAATGTAAAATAATCATTCCATAAAACAATGATATTGGAACCTTCATAAAGATCCAATATGGATTATTACCTGATACTATTTGCCAAATTCCCATAATAAAAATTAAGATTACTAGGATTATTAGACTCCAGCTAGTTTTTATTCCATTGTTTAATTTGTCTACTATGCTTTTTAATTCGTTATTAAGTTTATCAATTCCCTCAAATTCAACTTCAGAATTTATTTTTTTTAAATGCTTTAATAATTTAAGTTCAAAAAATTGATTAGGAAGGTTTATTACAAGGCTTAAACTTAAAATGGTCATTAGTCCCGATTTTTGCCAGATAAATATTTCATAATCAAATAGCTCAGGAATAATTGATAAAATTATTATTCCTACACTAATTATCGTAAAAACTAAATTGAGAGTAATTGTTATTTTCAAAAACTCAATTCTTTTTTCAATTCCTTTTTTCGACTCTCCTAAATTTGATTTTAGAGAAACGATAATGTTTTTTCTTTCGTTCATTTTCTTCAAAGGTATTGTCTCCTAAATATAGGAACAGATTATAATTGAATTCATGCTGCTAATTTCAATGTAATCATTTGAGGTTTAAATCCCTCATAGAAGGTCTAATTCCCCAACGCCTGTCCTGAGTCTATCGAAGGGTTTTGCGTTGAAATAGATTAAATTATTTTTCTTTGAATACCTCGCGGGCTTGTTCCGAGGTAGTTAATTAAATTATTGAAGTTACTCTTTAATTGTCAAAATAGTTCTCAATCTCAAATTCAAATTCAGATTTTTCTTCAGGTTTTATGGTAATATTTCCATAGGTTCCAATTACTTCCGCTTCAGATTCCCAATTTCCTTTTGTAAGCTTAAATTGTGCAGGGCTTTTAAGTTTTAATTTTATTTCCCGCTCTAAATCGGAAATTCTTTCTAATTCTATTTTTTCTGGATTCCAATCTCCTAAATTCTCTTGATTTCCTGTAATGTATATGGTATCGTCTTTGTTTAAAACCTTTACTTTTATTGTAGTATCATATTCTTTTTTGCTTAGTTCCTTTTCCTGTAAATCATGGATGTTTTCGAAATAAAAATCAAGTGCTTTATTTAAACTAACTGAAAAGGTATTCCAATGATTGTTTTCAGGGAATTTATCGATTTTAACTTTCAAGTTATCATTCTTTATTGACTTGTTAAAAAAGGAATATACTTTCTCTCTAGCAGGTTTCCATTCCTGCCAGTATTTTATACCTTCATTTGCATTGCTTAAGTATAAATAAGTAGGTTTCTCTATTTTAGAATAATCAAAATTTACAAGTTTGTTTGCTAATTTGTCGTTATCATACGCAAGGTTTGGCGAAATAGCTATGTAATCGTTAAACAAGGTATGATTTTTAATAAAAATATCTAAAACAAAGGAAGCACTTAATGAGTGTCCAATTGCTATTTTATTATTTAATGTTCTGTAATGAGAATCGATATATGGCACGACTTCAGTGCTTACATAAGCAAAGAAATTATTAGCATTTCCAGAATATTTCCCGTACTTGTCAATAGATTTTTTGGCTTCTAAAACAGGCAATAGGTCATTATTTCTAGAGTAATCAAGTTCTTCATTATAAGGCGAAGTAATTCCAACAACAATAAAAGAATTGGTATTGTCGGTCAAAAAGGAAATTATAGAACTTGTATAATCAAAAAACTCTCTACTGTGGCTGTCAAATACATAGATTACGTTAAAGTATTCGTTAACTCGCCAATCGTAATCAATAGGAGTATAAATTAATATCTCCCTTTCTTGATTTAAAGATTTTGATTGGATTTTTACATTTTCAACTCGGGCAATATTTTGACCAAATGTTACACTTGTCCATAGGGCAATCAAAATAATTATTATAATATTTTTCATCATAGTTGTATCGGTTTTGTTTAGTTATAAAAAATATTTTTGCTTGGTATAGAGAGCTGTTTTTTATGGCTCTTTATCGGCTATCAATTCCATAAAAAAATCTGATAATTTAGAAGCTCCATTATCTCCGCCATCGTCTATATTAGATAAAATTATAACGGTATACTTGTCTTTCATAAAATCCATTAATTCGCAATGAATTCCGTACCAACCTCCAGCATGACCAATAATGGTTTGATTGTATCTTTGGTCAACACCAATTCCATAGCCCATATCTGTATTGTAACCTTTCACTTTTGGTTCAAACATCAATTCAGTTGTTCTTTTATTCAAAAGTTTATAATTTCTTAAGGCTTTTGAAAAGTTGAATAAGTCGCTTATAGTAGAATAATAAAAGCCTCCTGGTGATGCTTTTGTTAAATAGTAGTCATTTTTCTTGAGAGTTTTATTTTCTCCAAACATCGACGTATATCCACTTGCTTTATTTTTCACAATAGAATCAATTTCTAATTCGGTAGTGTTGTACATTTCCGCAGGTTTTAAAATGGCGTCCTTTACATAGTTGTAATAGTTTTTACCACTAACTTTTTCTATAATTAGTCCAAGTATTACGAAACCTGAAGCACTATAATCATACTTAGTACCGGGTTTGGATAAAAGTGTATCGTTAACAAAAAGTGGAACAAAACCTGAAGTCTTCTGATAATCAATATTCTTTATCTTATCCCAGTCTGCAACGTAAAAGTTATTAAGACCCGAAGTGTGTGTTAGTAGCTGATGAATGGTAACGGAATCTCTAACAATTTTGTTGGAATATTCGGGTAAATAGTCGCCAACAGGACTTTTTAATTTTATCTTTCCTTGCTCATATAGTTGTAGGGTTGCAACAGTCGTAAACAATTTGGTAATAGAAGCTATGTTGAATTTGGTATCGATATTGTTTTTTACGTTAAATTCAATATTTGCTAGTCCATAAGCTCGTTTCTCTATTATTTTGTTGTTATGTGCAATTAGTACTGTTCCCGAAAAATCGTCTTCACTTAAATTGTTAAGAAATAAATTGATTTCAGATTCTTTTTCAGTACCCGATTGTCCGAAACATAAAATTCCAGTCAATAAAAAAAGGATGATTATATAGTTTTTTGTTCTAATTGTCATACTCCATGCTTTTTTATAAGTTGTTGGAAAAATTTCTAGGCACCCTAATCGGGATCAATTCTTTATATGTTAAGCATCGCCACACCCATTCTAATGGTCCGAATCTGAAATATTTTAACCAAACCTTACTCCATATAATTTGAACGATAAAAACTATAATTGCAAGGATAAGTGCTTCTGATGGACTTAAAGTTTCATAAAGTTTAAACCCTATTGATGAAAATAGAATTAGACCAATAAAGCTTTGCATTATGTAGTTAGTTAAAGCCATTCTACCTACATATTTTAAGGGAGACAAGACCTTTTTCCATTTAGTATTGTAGTATAACCAGCCAATAAGCCATAGGTAGAATAATCCCATTACAACGTCTGAAATCACCATTGCCTTGACGAATAATTCTCTATAATTTTCTAGTTTAAAAATTTTAAGATCTACTAAAACAAACAGAAATGCTATTCTGTAAATATTTGTAATAGCAATTATCAATAGTATGGGTGTTTTTATTTGCTGAATAAATAACTCTAATGAGTTATAAATTTTGTTTTTACCGAGGTAAAGCCCCAATAAAAACATTGAAAAGGCTATGGGTGCTAAAAATCCGAAAAGCATTGGAATATTAGAAATATATTCTAAAATCCTTAATTTTAAACCTTCCAAATAAGTTCCATGTTTAATTATTTTGTTTACCATTGCTCCCGTATACTCTTTTAAATAGACTTCTGGTTGGAAATTTATAAGACTGAATAAAAATTCAAAAACCTGATTATAAAACGGAAAAAAAAGAAAGACACCCGATAGAATAAGAATTAATTTGTTTGGCCATTTTATTATAAGTGTAGTAAACAAGCCAAGAATAGCATAAAGATTTAAAACATCTCCAGACCATAATAATATAATATGTAAAACTCCAATTAAAAATAGGATTAACATACGCCTTCCAAAAAAGGAAAATGATAATCTATTTTCATCAAGCATTTTTAATGCTTGTATTGAAATACCTAATCCAAAAAGCAGTGAGAATATCGGGAAGAATTTAGTGTAAAAAAACAACTGAAGTATTTTCTCCGAAATTTGGTCAATGTTAGAAGTAAACTGTAAAGCAAATTCGTCCTGATTTAAAAAGGTTGAATTCATTATGGTAATATTGACAACAAATATTCCTAAGATTGCAAATCCTCGGAATATATCTAATATTTCAATTCGTTTTTTTGATTTAGTTGGTTGGGTGTTCAATTTTCTCTATAGTATTTAGGCATAAACCAAATATACGTTAAAATAGCTTTGTTGTAATTTAACAATGTGTATTGCAAGGGATAAGGGTTCTATTTTGAGAACCTCATTTAAACCTTGATATAAGTGGGTTCAATAAATTCCGTTAACTTTTATCGGACAACAATACTTTTTAATTGGATAAACTATATGATAAATAATTAGGTCTAATAAACTTGGTTTTTTAACCAAGTAATTTAAGTGCAAACAGTTATTTCATTTTTTTATTAATCTTGGTTTTTATCGCATAGTAATCCATTTCGTAGCAAATTCTCCCTAGTAGAATAGCTGGATTAATTTTATGTTTATTTGCTAAAGCTATTATTTTATCATCGTTTAAGGGGAGGTAATTGTTTAATATATCTTGCCAAATCCTTTTAGGGATTAGTTTTTCTTGAGCATAGTTATCTGCTTCATTTTCAAATTGATCTAAATTTTGTTTTTTAGTTAAATCCATGAATTTTCTTTCCCTATCATTTCTTAAATGCAAGTCGATATGCCCAATTTCGTGCATAATTGTAAAAGCAAAATTGTCAATCCGATTATATCTCAAAGTCAGAGCAATTGCAGGGTTTTTACCTGACCAAAAAGAGAATCCGTCTATAGGAGCTTTCTCTAGCTTATTAATTAGTAACATTTTAATTCCAAATTGATTAAGTATAGATTTTACGCGCTCTGGTGTTCTGGAATTTTCGTAGAATATATTATTTAGATTAACACAGAGTTGGTTTATATTGTCAAAATTAAAAGTATTCGTTTTTTGATTTTTAGCCTCATATTGAGCTAATGCACTCCATGCGAACATATTTTTATTATCAATTTTTAATTTATCTGACTTACGATAATATGCAAACTTCTCTTTTGAGAAGGATGAAACAAGTTCATCAATAGTTGTTATATCATAAATATTCTTAATCGCTTTAATGTCGCTCTCAATGTCGTTTTGTAAATAATTATGCTTTTTGAAATATAGGACAGGTACATATTCTTTTATGATATTCCATAGTTCTATGTTTTTTAATTTTTTAATATTTTTTTCCTTAAGTCTTGCCTTGTCAATCTCGTATTGGGATTGAAATTTCATCCAATAATCTGCTGAAATACCTAATGTCTTTTCTAATAAAATTGCAATATCTGCTGTTACGGGTCTTTTCCCTTTGATAATTTCATTTAAAAATGATGGTTTTACATCCAATTCCTTTGCCAATATTCTTTGGTTTAAATTAGGAGTAGCCTCCAATTCATCTTTGATTAATACTCCTGGATGTGTTGCTTGTGCTGGTATTAAAGTTTTGTTTGTTGCCATCTTCCTCGCATTTATTTATAGTGATTACTCAATTCAATGATTGAGCATACTGTAATACTGTTAGGTTCTTCTCCCTCTAGTTTAGTTATAAATTCTATTCGATATTTATGATCTAATCGAACAGATTCTAATCCTTTTTTATCTCCAATTAAACGTTCGTAATTCAAACTTTTAATTGGATATAATTCTTCTGTGCTTTTTGCAACCCTTAATTTATCTATTGTTTGTATATACTTTTTGATAATATTTGGTTGAAACCTATGTTTTTTAATCATTACTGTCCGATTAAAAATACAAGACCGCTTCGCTATAAGAAAAAAGACTAATTATTCCTTTACATCCTTGTATTGCATTTTCTAAATCGGCAACCTGTTCGGGAGAACCTTTATATATTTTATGATTTTTATGATTTTCAACAATTTTGTTTGGTTCTCTAACTAAACAATGTATGTAATAACCTTTATTTAAAGCTTCTACCAAAATCAATTTTCCAGTTCTTTCAGTAGCTCCAAGTATCAATATTTTCATTTGAGTTCTAGATTTTCAAGACCTAATGACGAATATAATCTATTTTTCTGTTTTATATCATTTGGAAGGAGTTTATAGATGAAAGATTGAAGTCGGAAGCCCGAAGTTATGCTGCTACAAAGAAAAAAACTGCTTACGGAGCAGCTTCCTTAATATTGAAAAATTTAAAGATTGAAGGATTAAAAAAGAAAGAAGTCAGGAGTCAGGAGTCAGGAGAAGATTAAAAAGGTTGAAAAAAAAGAAGTCAGAACAATTTTCAAATCTTCAAATCAACAAATTTATAACTTTGACCCTCTGAACCTTTGTCCATATGAGTTAAAAGTAAAAACTACAGCATAAAGCTTACAGCCTATTGCCTTATTTGCCTTTGTGGAGCATATCGCTCCACATTTTATGCAATCATCATTATCTTATAAACTTAACTGAATCAAGGTATATCACAATAATTACAATATAATCAGCATTTTATATAAATGATATTAGCCTGAATTAATTGCATTAATTTTCACAAGATTGCATTTAATCGTACAATAATAATACAATTATAACTATATTTGTACGATAAATAGTTTTTTGTATGGCAACAGTTAATTTCTTATTTCGCTCGGTAAAAAAAGAAGCTAATATTACAGCTAGATTGTTATTTTCATTCCAAAACACGAATTATCAATTTGATGCAAAAACTAAAATTTTTGTATCTAAAGACCTATTCAAAAAGAGAAATAAAAATACTAAAGACGCATCCTTGAGAAGTGAAATACTATATCTAAATAATAAAATAGAAGCTCTTGAAAGTTATATATTAATGAAGTTTAGTGAAAGTATTATATCAGAGGTTACTAAAGATTGGTTTAAGAATGCAGTACATGAATTTTACAATCCGAATGAAAATCAAATCTCGAATGAACTCATCAAGTATATTGAACACTATAAAAACACTAAAAGAAGAGAAGTAAGTAATTCCACATTAAAAAAACTTAATGTAATCAAAGAACTATTAATTCGCTATGAAAAGTATCTTGAAAAGACACTCTTTATAAAAGATGTTAATTTAGACTTTAAAACACAATTTACGGAATACTGTTTTAAAGATGGGTACTCTTTAAATACCATTGCAAGAAATTTACGGTATATAAAAACCTTTTGTGTGCATGCTCGTACCAATGGTATAGAAACTCATTACCAATTAGACGCAATCAAGACTAAAAATGAAAACACCCATCACATTTATTTAAACTTTGAAGAATTAAAAAAAATACAAGAATTAGACCTTACAAAGAATGAACGTTTAGATAACGCTAGGGATTGGTTACTTATTAGCTGCCATTGCGGTCAACGAGTTTCTGACTTCATGAATTTTAAAAAAGAAATGATAAGTTATCAAACAAATAGAAGTAATAAGACGGTGCCTATAATTGATTTTAAACAAAAGAAGACCAGTAAGAATGTGTCCTTACCTTTATTTCCTGAAATACAAGAAATCTTAAAAAAGCGTCATGGCGAATTTCCAAGAAAAATATCAGAACAAAAATATAATGAATATATCAAAGAAGTTTGCCGACTTGCAAAAATCAATTCTCTTGAAAATGGAGCTATAAAAAAAGAAACTAAGAAAGGTAGTAAAAAGTATAGAAACGAAAAGGGTATATTTGAAAAGTGGAAATTAATAACCTCCCATGTTGGAAGGCGTTCATTTTCAACAAATTATTATAGTACCGATATACCAACGGCGTTATTGATAAATGCAACAGGTCATGGTTCAGAAAACATGTTCCTCAAATACATTGGTAAAACAAGCAAAGACAAAGCTATTGAATTAAGTGAATATATATAACTTTATAATATGACGAAAGAAAATAGAATCATAGATTTTATAGCATTTATACTTCTTGACTATGAAGAGCTTTTGTCAAATGCTAACTATTTCTTTTGGCAAGAATCTAAACATCCACTCCAAGACCAGAATGAAGTTATTCCTAATTATATGGATTTTCTAAAGGAATATATTGTGACAGATAAGATAGTTGAAAATGACACCAAAGTAAGAGAACTAAAATCTCTTAAAAATTTACTCACGAATAAAGAGTTGATTAATTTAATAAAGTATTTAGAATATAATTTTAATTGGGGCTATCCTGATGCTGATAATGATGGTGTTTATGGAGGTAACCTTTCTTTGAAATTAACAGAAGAAGAGATTAAAGATTATTTTTCAAACTATCTATCATACTACCAAATAAACCAAGATGCTTATATATCTTATTTCATTGCAATTTTTAATACATTAGATGAAAGTGTCCATAGGCAGCTCAAAACGGAAACAAGAAAAATTGATAGCATTTTATATAACAAAAAATCACTCCCTAATAACCTTCAATCTGAATATGTAACAAATAGATATAATTCATATAAGAATCGATTGTTTAATGATACAGCCGATAACACCTTGCAATTTTTAGGCTTTACTGATGTCAATGGTGTGTATTTTAACCAAAGAAAAACGATTTCTACTTATTTACAGTTTTTGAAGGAGTTTGCAAAAAACGGGCATAGTATACCACCCACAGCGGATTAAATTGAGCATAGTGCGGCGGGTGAAAGTGAACCACCTACAGCGGACGAAAGTGAACCACTAAAAAATCGATTCTATTTGTAAAGCTTTAAATATCTTTTTTTATAAAAAGATATTATGGCCAACAAACAAATAGATATGCGAAAAATAAAACAGATTTTCAAACTCTTCAGTGAAGGAATCAGTAAGCGCCAAATAAGCCTAATCACAGGGCTGTCGCGTAATACCATCACTAAGTACATTGACTTTTTTAAGCGCTATCGGCTTACCGATTACGAAGTGTCCGCCATGACGCTCGAGGAGCTGAACAGACTTTTTAAAACCAACCAAAAAGGTAAGAGCCAGCAACTATTGACCCTAGAGACGTATTTTCCCTATTTTGACAAAGAACTGCGCAAAACAGGGGTAACCAAAGAGTTGCTTTGGCAAGAGTACCTTTCCAAACATCCAGATGGCTACAAACTTTCCCAGTTTAGGTATTGGTATCGTGAGTGGGTTAAAGAAGTGTCTCCAGTGATGCATTTTACACACAAAGCGGGCGATAAACTTTTCATTGATTTTACGGGCAAGAAGCTTTCCATAGTAGATCGTTACACAGGTGAAATACAAGATCTAGAGGTCTTTGTCTGTGTATTGGGCAGTAGCCAATATACTTATGTTGAGGCCTGTGAGAGTCAAAAGAAAGAAGATTTTATAGCTTGTATAGAAAACGCACTTTGGTTTTATGGCGGTGTACCACAGGCTTTAGTGCCCGATAACTTGAGGGCAGCAGTCACTAAAAGCAGTCGTTACGAACCAAAAGTAAATGAAACTTTTATTGATTTTTCTGAGTATTATGAAACCTCGGTACTTCCAACCAGGGCCTACAGGCCTAGGGACAAGGCCATCGTCGAAAATGCCGTGCGTATTATATATACACGGGTCTTTGCGCCACTGCGCAACCAAACTTTTCATACTAAAACTGCACTGAATAAGGCTATATTAGAACTTCTTAAAACCCATAACAACACATCTTTTAGGGGGCGTGAATATTCTCGCTATTCGTTATTTGAAGAGATTGAAAAACATCAGCTTAAACCATTGCCAGCAAAACGCTATGAGATTAAACGTTACGCTAATGCAACGGTTCATAAAAACAGCCACATTTATTTTAGCAAAGACAAACACTATTATAGTTTGCCCTATCAGCATATAGGCAAACGTATTAAAGTGGTTTACTCAGATAGCACCATAGAGATGTTCTACCAACAGGAACTACTTACAGTCCATCCAAGAAACAAACAAAAATATGGGTATAGCACGATAAAGGAACACATGCCTTCCCATCACCGCTTTATCAGCGAGTGGAGCAGTGAAAAATTCATTGCCTGGGCAGAGCAGGTTGGTGAACATTGCAAGGTGCTAATCATTAACATATTAGAAAAGAAACAACACCCAGAGCAATCCTATAAATCATGTCTGGGCATATTGCACCTCACTAAGAAGGTAGGCAATACGAGGTTGGACAATGCCTGCAAGCGTGCCTTGGACTATGGTGCTCATAACTATAATATCATAGAACGTATCCTTAAAAACGGCTGGGACACTTTAGATGAAAATATCGAAGACCAACCAGATATCCCAAACCATAGCAATATTAGGGGAAGTCATTATTACAAATAAATTTAAGCCAAAAACAATGAATAAACAGACATTGGAACACATGAAACAACTAAGGCTATACGGTATGTACAGAGCCTTTGACAGCAGTTTATCGCCACAAAGTATAAACTACACCAATGATGAACTCATCGCATATCTGCTCCAAAGCGAATGGGATGATCGTCAAAACAGAAAAATAGAACGGTTAACAAAAGCGGCGCGTTTTAGGTACAGTGCCGTTATGGAAGCTATCGATTTTGATGCTTCAAGACATCTGGATAAAAATCAAATACAACGCTTTGCTAGCTGTGAGTTTATAAAGCAAAAACAGAATATCCTTATCACGGGAAGTACAGGTGCTGGAAAAAGCTATATGGCATCAGCTATCGGTCATCAGGCGTGTTCATTGGGATATAAGGTCATGTATTATAACACGAATAAACTTTTTACCATGCTTAAAACATCAAAAGCAGATGGCTCTTATCTAAAACAAATCAATAAACTAGAAAAACAAGACCTACTGATTATTGATGATTTTGGACTTAAAGCTTTAGATGCCATAAATAGGCATTCCTTTATGGAAATTATCGAAGATAGGCACGGAGAACACAGTATTATTATCGCTTCACAATTACCAGTGGAAGCATGGCATGAAATTATAGGAGAACAAACCATCGCAGATGCCATTTTAGACCGTCTTGTACATAATGCACACAGAATAGATATTAAAGGAGAATCTATGCGTAAAAAAATGAAAAATAAAGACTAAATTTAACCACAAATGAATCGATTTTGAGCACTTACTTTGCTATGCTCACTTTCATCCGCTGTAGGTGGTTCACTTTGCCCGC
>NZ_JBSXNL010000020.1:0-27280 GCF_056857615.1 Galbibacter sp. L-19 | reverse complement strand
TAAATCCCAATAAGTACTTCCATTAGAACTTCCAAATATTCTTGAATTTCCATTTGTCCCAAAAGAAGGAGAAGAGCCATCGTTAAATGTTAAGTCTCCTGATGTTTTTGTTGTATTGCCTACAGATAATAAATATCTACTGTTCCCTTCAGATTTTGTATAAGCATCAGTAATCCCATAACCTGCAATAGTGGTTGGAGTTCCTGACAACTTACCCCATGCTAGAGAGCTTATCCAAGTTGGATTTGAATAGGATTGCGATAATCTAGGGTAAAACGATTGATAGTCTCCTTCCTGCGCTGTCACGTCTCCTTTTCTAGTGAATACTGACGTAACATCATTGTTATTTTCTACTATTTGCCATTCAGAACCATTTGATATTATCCAGTCTCCAACGTCGTAAAAAGTTCCAAATTGCGTTCCAGAAACAGTAACAACATAGTAAAAACCTTTTGTTGATGCACTTGGTGGATTAGATAATGTAGGGGTGTTTGTGTTAGCGTTGTAGTTCCCTTGATAATTAACAGCTCCAAGCAAAGATTCTGGTATTTGACTTGTTGGTAATTTTCCATCGTTATCAAGCGTAGCAACTCCATTATTTGCGCCTTTTTCGGAAGTGTCTATTTTATCATCCAATGCATTTTGTAAATCTGTCTGGTCGCTTAAAGTTCCTGGTATATTACCCCATTGAGTTCCAACCAACCCGTTTAAATCGCCAACATTTAAATACGAGTTAAGAAGATTATTAGAATTGAAAATAGGAATTTTAGTTTGGATGCTTGCTGTATCTCCTTGATGAGTAGCTGTTGGAAAATCAACTCCTAAAAAGTGTGTTTCTTGACTATATCCTAAAAAGGATGTGATAATTAGAATTATAAATATTAACTTTTTCATTAGTTCGATTTTGATTTGATGAATTATATTTTTGCTCCCGTTAATGGTTGCCATTTTGTACCTATGCCTGTTGTTATATCTCCTGTGTTGTCTATTAGTTTTAAATCGCCAAAGTATTTTTGACCATTGTATTCGTACATTCCTCCTGCTGCTATGTCTCCTATTTCGATGCTTTTTACATTTGCACCTACATATCTGAATCTATTGTTGTCTATTTCGATTTCAGTTGAAGAATTGGCGTTAACCTCATTTAATAATTCATAAACTCCAGAAAACCAATAATATATTTTACCAGAATCTTTAATTATATAAAGGGTGTTATCAAATCCAGTAATTGGTCGTTCTTCTATATTGTTAAGCCATACAATACTACTTGTATAATCTCCACCTTCCCACTGCTGGGTGGTATCATTCCAAACAGCTACCTGAGGAGTACTACCTACACCTGCATCTATTATAGCGTATGCGTTTTCTTCGGCTACAGGAAAAGCAGCTTCTAGTGTAGCTAACGAATCGAAAGTTCCATAAAAAGGCGAAGGAGACACGCTACCCGTAAGGCTATCCAGTATGTCGGCATGATCAGTTAAGATACCACCTATTTCGTTAAAGTCTTCTGCCCATGCCTCGGTAAACCTATTGTTAGTAGGTCTTACATTTGACTTATTTTGTAACTCGTTAGATGGTCTTAATGCTGGCATAACCCCTTATTATTTTAATGTGAAATTCTTTTTTTTTAGTTTTTTAAAAAAGGACACTAAAAAGACACTATACTTTTTGTGTTGATAAAAGTACCTTCACCCGTAGGCGTGTTATTTTCTGAGAAATCTGGAAAAATATCTGGATTGTTTTCTATTAAAGTTTTAAGCTTTTTTAACCACTCATCACCTGCTGTAGTTCTGTCTCGTTGTAATCTATATAACTCTTCCTCCGATAGCTTATCGATTTTAGTGTTGCTTAACGAAGCTTCTTCACTACGTGTAAACATTCCGCTAGACTTTAGCAAAAAAACACCACTTGAAGCTGCTTTGGCAATGGTATGATTTACTTGTGCAGCTTGCATATATTGTAATGCGCTACTTGTTATATCATTCTCTGCCGCTAAAATGATATCGGTAGTGGATGCGTCTATCCAATTAAATATTTGTTCTTGTGCTTCTATGGTGTAAGGGCGTAAGGCTAAAAAAGTTCTTCGACTGTAGTTTATATTAAAATAGCGTTGAAAGTCTTCTGTTTTTGGGGTGTACAATTCTTTAAATATGGTATAACCTTCGGTGCCTACCCAGTCTGAAAACGAAGCTTCGTTTTGCTCCATAAGCTTTAAAGCTTCATCTATAGCCGATAAGCCATTACCTTCGTAAGCACGTTGTAAATCTCGAATTTGCCACCACTCGGCAGACTTTGTGTATTCGCTGGAGTTTGTTTGTATACCTGTATCTGATACATTTACATTTCCCTGCGGAATATATTTTAGCATGGTAAGGTTTGCAGCGGCTTCTGTGCAAAGGTCGTATACCTCTTTTACCACGTCATCGTTCGTTGGCGCTGTTGTGCTCCAAGATTTATAAAGCGTGCTCCCTAAAATAGATTTAATGTACTGCCGTTCTGCTTGTATAACAAAAGGTTGCACGTTTTCCCATGTAAAATTAAAGTTGATGCTTACATGTTTCTTAATGTCGGATGCCGATTTTAATAGTGTCATGGTTATATTCCGTTTTGTACGCCTGTAGGATTTGCGTCTAGCGTGGTTAAAACTGTATTTGCAAAATCGCCTTCAATATCGTCTGGCCATTGGTTGTAATCTCGAAGCATATGCCAGATATCGAGTGTTATTTCTCGTTTGCTTTTAAATAAAGAGGTAAGTATAGAAAAGGCTTCTCGTTTATCGCTTCCAGAACCTGTATTCATTTTTCCTCCTGGTATTCCTGCACCTAATAATGAAGGATCTACACCTAATGCAAACATAATTTCTGAGTTTGCTGCAGAAGCTTCTGGTAGGTAGGCACCATCTTTAAGTTTATCGTCTATAGCTTCTACTTGTATACCTTTAATCCAATCGCCATTAGCATCTTTATAGGTAACCGATTGAATAGATTTACCTGCATTTTTATTACCCGATAAATGTTGATCTATATTTTCGAGGAGCTTTTTACGAATTTCAATTTTTTTATCGGGCTTAAAATCTTGCCAGTCTGTTCCATAAGTTCGTTGGAAGTATTCTTCAGAAATATGTACCACATACTTAATGTGTATTTGGTTTTGGAAAAGTTTTTGTTTGTACTCGGGAATGGAGTTGGCTACGTCTAACCATCCGTTATGATACACAGCATGCCAGTCTACTTTTGGGTAGTAAGTTTCGTCCATCATTGGATAAAAAATTGGCATTACAAATTTGTGAATTTTATATTTTTTGCAATACTCTCTGATTTGTTCTCCGTTCCAATAGCTATCTACGACCTTTATTCGTTCTACATATTCGCTATCCCAAGTAGTGGAGGATTTCCAGTTGTGACAAAAGCCGACTTCTTCAATTAAGCCAGTACTTTCGTTCATTTTTTTAAATCGACATTTTGCAGTCGGTAATCTGCGAACACTTAGTATTTTGTTGTAATCTTTAGATAGTATAAACTCTGGAAATCCAAGGTTGAAGGTTTCTAAATCGGCGATGGTTTCAAGCCAAAAACGATTCATTTTATTTTTTAAGAAAAAACTTTTAATCTCTGGGTATTCGGTAGGAGATACCAATAATTTATCTCGCTTACCGTTTTCGGTGACTTCTTCTTTAAATAACATAAAGCCTTGACCGTAATGGGTAGCTTTTAAAAATCGAAGCCCTGCGCCACCTGCTCCGTTAAGACTCAGTGCTTTTAAAAAATTATGAGGAAACATGTTGTCGTCGCCCCATTTTGCCACATCGCCACTACTATTTCCTAAAGCTTCTTTTTTAATAACGGTATGTTGCTCTTCTTTTGGACCTATAGGTTTACCAAAACTAAAAGCGGTGTTTGATCCTTTTCCAAAGGCTACGTCTCCGTGAAATATTACATTGCTCATTAATACACGACTTTTTTATTGTTAAAGGAAATAATGTGATTGATATGCACTTTTTTAATATTGCCATTTGGCAATTTTATGTTTCGGGTTTTGTTGTGCCAATGGTTGGGTTTACGTCGGATGGTAACTTGTCGTTTGTGGTATCTTAACCCAGTAATGGTGTCGGTTTTTTTGTTTTCTTCTTTAATTACCAATTTAGCATGTGGGTAAGTAACTAACCGACCGCCTGTTTTAGACTGCCGATTTAGCGTACGAAATGAAATAGAAAAAGGAACCGCTCTACCTTCGTGGTTAAGCGTTCGCATTTGCTCTAGGACGTCTCGTAAAAATATTGTACCCGTTTCCATAGTGCCAAGATGTGGCTATTATAGAGTAAAAAAAAGGACATAAAAAAACCACCCGAGTTGGGTGGTATAAACTAAAATTATGGAATGCTATCCGAAGTAATGTAAATCGATATTCCAACGTTCTAATTGCTTCATGTTAACACATTCCATACATTCTTCTAGTGCTTTGGTGTAGTTTTCTTCTTCGCAAATCCATTTCACTATTAAGGTGTTAATTCCGATAAATTTAGTTGAAATATATTTTACTCCACACCAAGCAAACATTTTTAAATCTTCGTGGTTTCCTTTGAATTTTCCTGTTATTATTGTCATTATCAATGTTTTAAGTCAGTCTAATATAACACAGTAAATGCTTGAATTCAAGTTAATTAGCTTTTATTTTAACTAAAAAACCTCCCTAATCTTATAACTTCTCCAATTGCCCTGTATACAGAATTGGAAATGAGTTCTAGTCAGGAATATTCAAATTGGATGATTGTGTGTGACATCGCTTAATCTATTTAGCATCAAGATAATAAAATAATTCTGTTTTCCCTTCCTCGTTGATTTGTTTAAACACTTTAAAATCTAACCCAAGTAAGGCTTGGTATACATCGTCTTCGTATATCCAACGTTTTGGAAGTATACGAGTTACTTCTTCATGGAGTTCTGTTAGGGTTTTGTATACGGTTGAGTCGGTAGCCTCATCTTTAGAAGCTACTGGCGTATAAAAACTGCTAAGCAGTTTTTTTATTTCTACGGAATAATCTGTTTTGACGCTCATGACAAAGTATTTATGTGTTGTACTTCGGAATCGTTATACATTTCCATAATGACAAAGAAATTGTAAAGTTGCTTAAAACTAGTAAATAATTCTTTTCTAGTTTCTGGATCGTCGAGTGCATCGTGGTTTTGAGCACCTTCGTACATAAGAAGGATGTGGTTTTTTAAAAAACCAAAGTCGCCTTGGTTACCAAGATCTATCAATGCCTCTAGCATTAACTTGGATTTTTTTGCTTGTGTTAAATTTTCTGTTGTCATAATCGAAAATTATAAATACACGAATCCCCACTTTAGGTGTGACAACACAGTCTAGGACTGGATTTCCTCTCGTTTCCTACAGGACACCGTTGTAAGGGATTCGCTATCGTTAAAAATAAAAGTCTTAGGATTGCTCCTAGTACTGTGTTGTCGGTAACAAATATATTAAAAAAACCAACACAGCAAATATACTGTGTTGGTTTAGGTTTTGAAATGGTAGGTTTGTGTTAGTTAAAAGCCTGTTTTGTTTTGCTGCTTTTCATTATAATTTTCAATGTCATTTAAATATTTCATATATGCATCATAATTACTAATACCAAGGTTAACGGCATAAGAATTATAAGATATTTCAATAGATCTTAATTCTACTACTATTGTTTTATCAGGATTAACCAACACGAGACCATGTTTATTATTACTAGAAAACAAAGCGGGTACATCCCAATTGTCAGGCTCAATTAAAATATCATAATTTTTAGATTCAAAAAATGCAAAACTATTTTGTAAATAAACTTTTGCATTTTCATGGCTTAATCCAAACAGAGAAGATTTTGGATTAAGTGTTAATGCTTTCAATAAGCCATTATTTATAGTGAAGTTTTGTCTGTTAATATTCCACAATATTCCATTTCCAAATGAAATATCCGTATATAATTCTTTGTTCTTTTTTAACTCTTTATATGCTTCTTTTTTAGGCATATTATAAATTAACCCTTTGTATAAAGGAGTACTTTCTTGGGCTTTAGTATCATTAACAAAAAAAATTACCATCAATATCAATAAATATCTCATAAATTTTTCTTTAAGGTTAAATACCAAAAATACAAAAATATATCATTCTCATTTTTAAACATTTAACTATTTGATAGTTAGGTAATTGGCTTTTAAACTCTTTTTTTAATTGTCAAAATGTGTCGCCTCACCCAGCGCCGTGGCCTATAACGTTCTGACAATTTCCTTTTTAATTTTTTAAGATAATATGAAAATGGTTTGGCTAAAAAGTAGAAAGTGGCACGTCTTCGGTGCTTCGGTGTTGATTGATAAAAATTTCATTGAACAACGCAAAGAGTGGGTAATCAAACGCATCGGAGAGGTGAGTGGCGTGTTGTTGTTCTACACCCTTACGTCTTTCGCTACTCTTATCTTTCTCTAAGCCTCGAGAAGAATCTTTAATCTCGGCATGCTCAAGCGATATTATAAGATCGGTACAGTTGCTCTGGTTAATTCTAATTTTAGGTAAGCGTTTGCGCCCGTCGTCTTTAAACATGGTGTTTATCAATCTAAACTTCATCATGTAGTCGGGGTTAACACCTACCGTCATCATGTGCGCTTTCCACCCATGGTTACGAAGTATTTGTTCGGCTTGCTGGGCAAAGGTAAGCTTGCTGTTGGCTGTACGAGAGTTACCTGTACGGTCGAAATAGAACTTTACTATCTTGGTAGGAAAACCTTGGTAATAAGGGAGAAACTCCTCAGTAAACAAATGGTCGAGTATCTTGGGGGATTTAACATACAAACTTTTCAATACTTTGTAGGTATCTCCTTGTAGCTGAGATACTACCATGCTATTAATATTAGCACCCCAATCTACCGATATAATAAGGGGTTGATTAGGGTTTACATCTCTATCTTGTCTCCAATTAAAAGACTTGGCATTTGCTTTCGATAGGTCTAAGGTTTCTAAATAGCTATTGTCGTGGTCGGTATAATAATGTATATCTGGGTTTAATTGGGAGTAGTACCCGTCGGTAATTTCTTTAGGTCGTATGTTGAGCATTTCTGCATTGTATACCAACTCACTCGAGTAAGACTCCTTCATGTACTCAAAATAATCGGGACGTAAATTATGTAGGTTGCACTTGGCGGTAGCTTTTAAGAAAAAGAAATCTTCTGGACGTTGTATTGCTTTTTCTTCGGCATCTATAAACCACTTCCCTTTTTTGTTGAGTGGTGTGGAGCTTAAAAACAATTCGGAGTTTAGTAAGGGAGATTTTTTAAATATAGCCTTCTGGCTACGGTTGGTATTACGTACATTAATGTTTAATCGTTCTTCATCTAGCAATGCAGCTTCATCTCCAACAATGGCATAACTGTTTAGTCCACGTCCGCTATCTTTATGATCTAAGCTAACAAGCTGAAAGATACTCCCATTAGAGAAATGTATAACGTTGTTAAATACATCTGGACTTTGGAATGGTAGTTCAAACCCCATTTTTTTACCAGCCATACTACCTACCACATAATCAACCCCTTCATACACGCCAAACATTTCTAAACCTTCTTTTACTGAAGGAAGTAGTCTACTTAATATTTGGCTATAGGTACTACCAACCATAGCGAATGAGGCTTTTGGCATTTGCTTTACCAGTTGTAAATCGTGGTAACCTAAATAGGTGGTCTTACCTGTACCACGACCAAGCTCTAAAAACTTACGCTTTTGTTTGGCTTGGCTGGCAATATATTGAGCAGGATTAAGTGTTACTGTCTTTCTTAGCATTAGGTACGTCTTCGTAGTTTATATCTTCGGCTTCAAAATTGTTAAGGTCTACCGAGCCTTTACTTATCATTTTCTCTACTGCCTTTTGGAAAGTTTTATTAACTGCCACGGTAATCTCTAGGTTGGCAAACTTCTCTGGATTAAAATTACCTTCCTCTTTATCTAAATCGGCAAGCTTAATCATTCGGTCCAGGCATTTACCCATAACCTCCAGATTCTTGTCTTTGGTGGCCATTTGAAAAAGGTTCTGGTTGTATTCAAAAATTATATACCGCCAACCTTCTTTTCTGCTTTGGTTTATGTCGCCAAACAACTGTAAAGCGTTCGAAATATCTCGATATGCAGTTGCCATGGACACATCGAAAAGGGCAATAATTTTTTTGGTAGCTTGCTCTCTTGAATGAAAATTTAATAACAACGAAAAGGCAGCTTCCCATCGCTTTTTTAATTCTTCGTCTTTCTCGGACAGCTTTATTTTTTCGGGTTCCAAATAGGAAGCCAAAATATTTTCAAAAGGCGTGGTTTTGTTAGATATGCTTATTTCTGTACTCATTTAATAGGTGTTCAATTCTTCTAGGGATAGTTTTCTTCCATTTTTATACACCTCAAACTTTCGATTGTTATCTAGCATATACTTGGTGTATCTCTTTACATCTACATCCACATATTTAGGATCAATTTCTATTGCTCTACAGTGCCTCCAGTTTAATTCGCAAGCAATAAGTGTAGATCCCGAACCTAAAAAACCATCAAAAACAATTTGCTTTTGCATACTGCTATTACAAATGGTATACGATATCAAATCGATTGGTTTCATGGTTGGGTGTTCTTCCGAGCGTAATGGCTTATCAAATTCTAAAATGGTAGTTTGTTTTCGGTCGCTATTCCATGTATGTGTAGTTCCTTCTTTCCATCCGTATAAACAAGGTTCGTGTTGCCAATGGTAGTCTTGCCTGCTTAATACCATAGTATTCTTTTTCCAAATAAGACATTGCGAAAATTTAAAGCCAGCGTCCATAAAAGCGCTTCTAAAATTAACACCTTCAGTATCTGCATGAAACACATATATTGGAGCTCCTTTCTCAGAATATGCAAACGCCTGGTCAAAGAATGATTTTAAAAAATCGTAAAAGTTAGCCGATGCCATATGATCGTTTTTAATACCCTCTCGTTTGTTGGTATTTCCACCTTGGTAGTTTACATTGTACGGTGGATCGGTAACAATAGTATTTATTTTTTCGGAGCCTAATAACGTTCTATAAGTATCTGGACTACAACTATCGCCACATATAATTTTATGGCGTAAATTTTTATGAAGACTTACAAACTCATAAACATCTCCTTCTTTTGAAATTGGATCTGTAGGCAGTTCCGGCTCAAACTCTGGGTCTTCTTCTTCCTGTTTTAATTCTTCTGGAATTAAATCGTCCGGAATGAATACTTCATCAAGGTTTAATCCTAAAGATTCTAAATCGATATCATCAAAAACTTCATCCAACACATCTTTATCCCAATAACCAATTTGTACATTCGACGTAATATTATATTCCTTAAACTCTTGCTCGGTTAAAGATCTATTTGGTTTGCGTATATCGATTACTTCATCACCACGTCCTAATTCCATCAAAAGCTTTACACGTTGGTGGCCTGCAATAATTTTATTATCAGTATTAACAGCAGGTATTTCTGCAAGATTAAATTTGCTTAAACTCTTTTTAAGCTTCTGTTTACGTTCTTCTGTTAAAATACGAGGATTGTATTCAAACGGAATTAAATCGGCAACCTTAG
Source organism: Galbibacter sp. L-19 (assembly GCF_056857615.1). NCBI lineage: Bacteria > Pseudomonadati > Bacteroidota > Flavobacteriia > Flavobacteriales > Flavobacteriaceae > Galbibacter > Galbibacter sp. L-19. The sequence goes on along the minus strand of NZ_JBSXNL010000020.1, from coordinate 17,683 downwards.
CCTTTGCTGTATGCCATTCTAATGGTTCTAAAAGTATTTCGCTCATAGCAAATCGTTTATTTTATCAATATTTAAGGTATGTTGGTGCAATTTCTTTTCGCTTCGGTTTATTTGTGCCTCTATTAAATGTATAGCGTGCTTGTTTTCTTCAGTGGATAGTTTGGTGTAATACCCATCTATTCGTTGCTTTAATTTGGTGCATTGGCTCCGTAGGTTGTTCCGCTTTTTATACAAATCGGCTTCACTCATATTTGCAAACGTATCTGCCTCCGTAGGCAATAGTGTTTTATGATTTTGCCAATGGTGCAGCTCTTTCCAAATAGTTTCTCGCTTGGCGTCTATATCTTCTATTTGTAGCTGTATCGATAAACTTTCGTCTTGTGCTTCTGCAGGTAAATCGTTTAAAGCAAATTTTAAATCGCACATTTGGTAGAATAGCTGTGCAGCTTCTTGGTACCTAGCTCGTAATTCATGTGGAAGTTCTCCATATCTAACCGAACCAAACACAACTTTTTGGCTTTGCTGCTTTAGTTGTTTTTTATGGTGGTGATTGGTAATTACTTCATCGGTTACTTTATTAGGTAATGGCAAATCTGGTTTTTCGGTTGGTATAGATTTATCTTCGGAAGTGTTTTTTGCTTCGGTTTTAGCCACACGCAACACTTTTATTAGTTGTGCCATATTATGGTTGGATTTACCTCGCTCTAGCTTTTTTAATATCCGCGACTTACACTGGGGCAAACCTTTGTAAATGGTTACCCCAACGTTATAGTCCATACCATTATCAAACCAATTTATAATTGCTTCCATACCTCAAAACAACACAAATGGCAATCGTGAAAAAAGGACATAAAAAAAGCTACTCATATCGAGTAGCTTTTTACAATTAACCAACTTTAAACTAAATGAAAATTACCTATTATGCTTGCTGTAATACTTTTAGCCTTGTTTCGGCTATATTTTTTAATGCTTTGGTGCTTTTTACTTGAAGTAGGAGTTCTACTTCGGCAACCGTTTTACTTTTTAAGAGTAAACCCGCTAACTGCTTTTCGGTTAGCTTTTCTTTTTTAAGCAACGACGCTCCATTTTCTTGCAATTCGATAAAAGGAAAAGAAGGATGTAAATACAATTCAACTTGTGCTTTTTCGGGCAATACACCCGTAGCTACAACACGCCCATAATTGGGAATGTTGTAAATACCTGGTCTTATTTTAAATGGTTGTTGTTTGCTCATTATGCTGGAGTAAACTCGGTTATAGTTCCTTCATACACAGGAGCAATGTAAGGTTGAACATCTGAGAATGATATGGTAATCATTTTATCATCACCAGGAGCAGCTCCACTTGCATACGCAGTATCAGTGTTCATATAAGCAGGGCTCAATTTAGAACCGATTTGCCTTTGTGTTCCATCTTTCTCCGTAACAATAAAAATCATTGGTACACTTTTATACTTTCGTACCCAACCAACTGTTTTTTTGTTTCCACCAGGAATAGATCCTGTAAACTTATTTTCAAAGGTTATGTTTCCTTTACTTCCTTGAGAAGTAGAAGCAACGCTTCCGCTATCTGGTTTCAGCATCATTTTATGAAAGCCTTTGCCAACAGCAAATGTATGACTTGCTTCAGTTGCTATACTACCTGCTTCATCTAAGCTAGTTGCTACGGTTAATTTAGCAGGAGCGCCAATGGTATCAAAATCGGCTAAGGGAGCGGCATATATTTCTACCTCAGAAACTCCACTAGCAATCTCATCACTAGGGCAGTAATCTAAATTTTCGGTTACAATAGTGTCTGTACAAGCCATTTCTTAAAGGGATTTTTGTTCAACGTAGTTAGAATTTCCGTAGATAAGTTCGCTCATTACTTCCTTATCTTTTATGATGTCTTCCAGCTTTCTAGGCTTTCCATCTATATTTAAAGTTTTAGGTGTCGATTTCTTAAATCGAAACTTCAAACCTCTATCGTCTGTAAAAACAGGACGCTTGTCGTTTTTCTCAGCTTCGGCTAAAGCTTCTTTTTGTGCTTCACGCTTCTTATCGTTTAAAGCCTTAGTTAGCGCTACTAACTCTTCTTCTTTAGTAGCTACTATAGCTGTTAGTTCCTGTAGAGATAAACCTTTTGGTTTAATATCAGAAACAAATGCATTCTCGGTTAAAGAAGATATATATTCTTTAAGTGCAGCATTCTCAACCTCTAAAGATTCTATCTTCGCAGAAGCTTCATTATATTCTGCATTAGCAGATTCATCAGTAATTGCTTCCTGTGTTAAATCTGTAGCTGTTGCTTCCGCTGCTTCGTTTTTAGAAGCATCAGCAGTTTTATCTGCCGATGCTTCATTATATTCTCCATTAGCAGATTCATCAGTAATTGCTTCCTGTGTTAAATCTGTAGCTGTTGCATTATCAGATTCATCAGTAATTGCTTCCTGTGTTAAATCTTTAGCTGTTGCTTCCGCTGCTTCGTTTTTAGAAGCATCAGCAGTTTTATCTGCCGATGCTTTTTTATTTTTTGTTGCCATGTTCTTGTATCGTTTTAAAGATTAAGGTATGTTAACACCATCAATACCGTAATACTTTTGGTTTAAGGCTTGAGAGCCTAATCCGTAAATACTATCAGTATAGTTCGCCATTACTACCAACTCATTGATAAGGAAATCATATCCTTTCCAGAACTCCATAAAGATTTTTACTTTATAGTCTTGTTTTTGAATATCTGTAATTGCTGGTTTTCCGTCAAATACATCAATTAAACGAACAAAATTTGCTTCAGTAGTAGCAAAAATATCATCGGTTTCCATAAATGGAATCGCTACGATTTCACGCTTCCCTAAACGTGTTTTTAATTGATTGTCAAGGAATTTGTTCTGGGCAAACTTTTCCTCAAAATCTAATATGTAACGCTCCACATTGTTTTCACTCATGAAGATTTTTTTCACTTTCGATTTTAAAAGATCTGGAAGCGATCTTTCAAACGCCGTAACCTGATCTACAATGTTAGTATCGGTTAATGCAGTTAATGGAATTTTAAAAGCAGTATGGTCGGTACCTGCATCTGCTCCAGCTAAATCTGAAAGTATCTTTTCAATACCATTCATAGATTTACCAAATGTTTCTAAATCGGCAGCGTCGTACTCACCTTTTACTTCAAGGTGTGCCATATCATCGGTTACTTTAGGAATCAATTCCTTTTCAATGATATATTTAGAGATTGGCATGTCTTCTGGCTTTTTACCTTCAGCATACAAATCTGCCCAGTAGCTAGATAAAATTTCAGCTGGTACCAAGCCAAAGTTTACTTTTTGGTGGTAGTTCTTTAAAATTTTATGCTCAATTTGTAAAGAGCCTAGATCATTCCATTCTGGTTTAAAACCTTGTACTACATTGGTAAGTAAAGTAGATCCTTGCGGAAAGTTACCCTTTACCTTAGTAATAGGTTTTGTGTGCTTGTCTAGCGTGCTTTCTGCAGCATAAAGCGATGTACTAATTAAGTTTGGATTGTGTGAAAGATAGGTGTCTAATTCCTTCACTACATCATCAATTTCCATATTTGCCATGAGAGTCTGTTTTTTTAATTATTACTTATTTTTATAGATTGATGCATTGAAGTCGACGTAGCTGTGAGACTCACCTTCTTCTTCGCCTGTGTTTGCTGTAGTATGGGTTGCGCCTGGTTGTTTGCCTAATGACGCAATATGACTTTGCAATGCCGTTATTTTTTCGGATGCCGTTGCATTGGCTTCCACATTAATTTCGGAAGCTTCAATAGCTGCATCTAAAGCCGTGTTAATTGCAGTTACTGTTGCTTGTGCATTAGTAGCATTGGTAGTAGCCTGTGTAGTCTCTGTTTGAGCATTTTGTACCGCAGTTTCTTGCGATTCAATATGTGCTTCAATGGCATTTAACTGATCGTCGTTTAAATACGAACCATTATCAGTAGATGCCAATGGACTTTCTAAACCTAGAACGGTTTGTAAACGTTCTCTTTCTGTTGCTGTTGTAGCCATTGTTTCTTCGGTATTTGTAATGTTTGTTTGCGTGTTTGAGAGTTCAAAAACTTTATCTATTGCAGTTTGCATGGTGCCTAATTCATCAATAAGTCCAAGATCTAAACTGGTAGAAGTATTGTAAGTAGCACCCTTAAAAACCTTCTCGTTAATGTTGGGTCTAGCAGTTTTTATGTCGTTTATAAAAGTGTCTGCCAATGGGTCGAGCTCTTCAGAAATGTATAAACCATAGTTCCCTTTAATAAGTTCTCTATATGCTTGGTTTTTTTCCTCACTCTTACTACTATACACCGTATGTAGTTTTGCGCCTTGCTTTTCTAAATAGCCACTAACATCTAAAACTTGAGTATAAGCGCCAATAGATCCTATTGCATCTGCACGTTTATTTGCTATTATATAGTCTGCCGAAGCGCCAATATAATAAGCCGCCGATGCCATAAGTCCATCGGTATACGTAACAATAGGTTTTGGGTAAGAAGTTAAATAGTCGTGAAATTCTGGTGTGCCATAAACCTGTCCACCTCCCGAATCTATATCAAGTAAAATACCTGCTATTTTGTCGTCGCTTTTTAAACGATCTAACATGGCAATTCTACTTTTTGTACCACGTGGACCACACATTTGGTCGTACTTATAAATAGGAGATTTTATACTCATTACCACTACATACTTTTCGGTAGTGTCGTCTTCTATATCATCATAAAACATAGAAACTCCCGAAGGAGTTGAAGCCGATAAAGATTCTATTGTTGTGTTTTCTACAGCAATAGATTTTCCGTCGAGTAGATTTATTAAAAATGGTAAATGCGCCTCGGCATACGACTGAGTAATATACCAAGGTGAACTTAAAAGACTATGAAGATTGTTTATAGGCACTTGCTTTTGTATTTACGTTCCTTATGTTCTTGGATACAATAATATAGCAGCAAATGCCTCGAAAAAAGGACACTATAAATCTTCCGCCAATTGAAAAGATAAGCCTCTAGAGAAAATATTGAAGTTTACTTCTTCGAATATTTTGGAAGCTCCATAACCTTTTCCATCAATACTTACCGAATACCCTTTTATAGTAGCATGGTTGTTACTGTTTAATTCGTCGTACGTAAAGAGTAAGGGTTGTGCACTGGTTCCGTATAAATGAGAGGTATTTCTTTTATTAACCAATACCACAACCATTTGGTTGTTGTAACTCTCCAATAAGTCTTGTATAGCTTTGTCTTGTGGAGTTTGTGTAAAATTTATGCTTACAGGATACATGGAACCTGAATCTCCAATTTGCGTTTGCCCAGTTACGCGGATATTTTCTGGAAGCAAATCTGTAATAAAAGCTTTTGCAGTTTCGGGGAGGTTGGTTACAATATCATTAATAGCATCGTCCGAAGTAAGGTGGTTAAACTTTGCTAATTGAGTGGCTTCTATTATAGCTACTTGATGGTAGGTATCAATATAACTTTCGTTGCGGGTATTGCATAAATTATAAATCATAACTTGCTAGTTTTTAAAGGACAATATTGCCATTTGGCAAATTTGTCCTAAGCTGTGGTAGGTAGGTTTAAATTTGTTTGAATGTCGTCTTTTTTTCGTTTGAAATCTCGGTATAAGGTTTCAAACTTGATATCTTCTTCCGTAATGTCATATACTTTTAAAAATGAACGCATGCTCTCCATGAATTTTTCATTACTCGAAAATTTATCGATCATGATGTGGCAGTACAATTCTTCTCTAAACATTTTATCAATTGCATCGTTAAATGCTTGAGCATTTCTATAATCTAGATGCACTCCAGTACGCAAGTACTTTTCTTCTTTAAGAATAACAAAGAACACTTTTTCAAAAGATTTTTTTGAGGCGTGACGAATATCATTATTCTTATTTAATAACGAAAGGACTAGATTTCCCGCTACGGTATTTCTGGTAGCGACAATAGTGTCGCTACCATACCTATATTTTAAATACTTATAAACGTGATTGGCTACGGGAATGGATTGAGTGATAGAATAGTCTGGCATAATTGAAAAGAGTTTACCAAATATAAACAATATCCTGCATACCTACAATATTCGGTATTTTAATCCAAAATTTTTATAGGGATGTCTAAACAGGAAGTTGGTACCAATAATCTTTTCTGGTCCAGAAACGATTTCAATTCTTGCGCATCGGTATCTCCAGTAATTATATGCATTCCAGATACTGTTTTGCCATCGCTATTTTTTACAGCATAACACTGACCATAGCGTAATCTATATCTGTTTACTTTCAAATCTTCTACTTGAGCGAGTCTCAAGGTTACTTTTACACTAATATTTTCACTCATAATTTTTACAATTTTCCGCACGCGCGTATAAACTCAAACTATCCAACACATCCAACACATCCCACACCTTTGATTTTCAGTTACTTACATATTAAAAATGTGTTGGATGTGTAGGGATTGGTTTTTACATCCTCACACATCCCTACACATCCAACACATTTCCAACACTATAACTATTTGATTTTTAGTATTATAAGTATGTGTTGGATGTGTTGGAATGATTTTGGTAGTAAAATTTTTCATATTTAAAAAATTGTTTAAAAAAAAATGCTAGAACGGAATCTCGTCGCCTTTACTTTCCTCGTTATCTGTTGTATTATTAGGGGTTGCAGGGGAAAAGGGAAAAGTTGGAGCGATTTCTTCAGTTTGGAAGTTGATGGCATCTGTTAATTCCTCTGCCATATCTTTAGAGAATACTGCAAGGTCAACAACATACGCGCTGGTGCTCTTTGCTTTTCTTCCTGGTTCCATACGGATTCCGTTTTTGTAGTCTATAAAACTCTCGTCTTTTTTAATTTGTTCTTGCATACTGCTTTTGCTTGGTGCGGCTTCTCTATATTGAATGTACCATTGGCGCTGTATTTTTAAATAACTGTTGGTAAAGTTGAAATACAAGTGTGTGCCTTCCAATTTTAAATCGTGACCCACACGAAGCCTATCGTCTTTATGTCCGCGTAACGAAGCCAAGAAACAATCCCACCATTTAGAAAGCATACTTGCTGTAGCTAATTTGCGCTCGAGTGCTTCAATTCTATTTTTAAAATGATCTAGCATTTCACTTTTATTAAACGGGAGCGATACGATATCTTGGAAAATATCATACGTAGCTACCAACACCGAGAAATTTCCTATAATTCTTGACTTTCCATCGGGTAGCAGGGAGTTAAGCATATCCTTAGCACTACGGTAACTTTTCTTAAAGCGTTCCTTAAACAACTCTCTGGAGTTTATAAGATCGTCCGTGAAATAAGAATACAGTTGTTTATTCATGTCTTCTAACGCTTCATAGTTCTTTACTGCTTCGTCTGTAAAGTTCTGAACGTTCATGTCTTCCCAAAGCACACGGGTAAGTAAAGCGTCGTTGTCTGGGAAATCGTTGGAAGTAATAATTACCGATGATAATATAGGAATGCTCTCGGTACCTACGTGTGAGTCTATATTTCCTCTTTTGTATCCACGCCTATCCCATAGGTCTTTCAGCATTTCATCCAAACGTACATCGCCACGCTTGTATTCCGATAGTTGTGCTATTATATTACTGTATTGCGCAAACTCTCGTACTTGGGCTTTTGCGGTAGATACACCCGAAGCCAAACCAATTCCCGTTTGTGGTACACCAAAGAAACCTTGCGCACATGCTGCTAGTTGATCTTTTCCTGTAGAAGGTGGCCCAGATAAAAACAGTAGTGGGAAGTTCCCTATTGATTTTACAACTATATCTTGAAAAGGCGTGGCCAGAGCAAATAGTAAAGTGGTAATGGAATGCTCTCTATGTACTTTTTTTAACTGAAGACTATATTGTTGAAAATTGAAATCTGGCTTAACACACTTTAGTTTTTTCTGCCCTTCGTATTTAAAAGGATTGTTGGCGTAAATGCGGTTGGCACTTGGCACGTAATAAGAAGTGTTCTCAAATTTAAATACTCCGTTTTCGTCGATATCAACAGAAGTTTTACTAGGCACGGTTACTTTATTGTTCCAACACCAGAAACCTTCGGGTTGCCATCCTAGAACATCTATTTTTCTTCCCGTTCCCATTCTGTCGAATAAATAAGCTCGAAGCTTCTGAAATTCTGGTCGGCTTCCAGTAAATAGGTAATTACCATGTGCGGTTACAGCATTGTCAAATTGTTGTTGACTATTCATGTGCTCCGACGGCACATCAAAAATCTTTTCATGCCCATATACATTTTTAATACAAACTAATTTCATAGGGAACTTCTCATCCTGCATGTGCTGTATAATATCAATGGAAAAATTACTGACCGATTTAAAAACATACGGCGGATCTTCTCCTTTTCGCATCCAAATTTGATCCTTGCCCATAAACAGTTGGTAGTTTTTTATAGTGCGGTGGAGTTCTGGAGTCATTTCAATTCCTTTCGGGAGCTCATATTCATTATCTACTTTAAGTACTTCCGCTTCTTTTCTATTCCTATCGGCAATGGCTTTCTTTATCCAAGTCTCTAGCGTTTTTTGTGGGAGTCCACTTTCTTTTTTTAACCAACCAATATAGATTTGAGTAATTGCTTCGTCATTTATTTTCGATACGGTGTTACACAATTCTTTGGCGATGGTGCTTTTTTCAACTTCGTCTTTACCTTCTAGCTCCGAAAGCAACACTTTAAATCCATCAATAGGACTGGCTAGTTCCTCAATAGCTGCTTCCAATCCCTTCTCTGCTATCTCTGATTTATATAGTCGAGTAAAATCATCTGGATCGCACTCTGGAAGGTTCACAACAAAGGTTCTAAATCCTGCCTCTAAAAATCGAGGTATGTTTTTAATTACCGCTGCCTTTCCTGCTTTATCGGCATCCATGGCAAAGGCTACACTATCGGCGTATTTTTTTAATTCCTTTATCTGGTTGTCGTGTATAGAAGTACCGCAGGGAGCAACCGTGTTGAGTAGTCCGTTGGTTTGGAAACCAATTACATCGTTGTAGCCTTCTACAATGTAGGCTTTTCCCTTATTACGTATTTCGGCTTTTGCTAGGTGTAATCCGTACCACGTTCTGCTTTTATCGTACAACAGCGAGTCTCTGCTGTTTACCCATTTCACTTTGGTTTCTTTGGCAAGGTCTCTTCCTGCAATTCCGATAGGTGCTCCATTTTTATCGAAGACGGTATAAGTAACTCTGTTGTAATAAAAGTCGTTGTTTTTAGAAGTAAGTCCTAATTGGTCGCCTTCGGAAGTTAGACCTTTATCAGAAAGTATTTTGTAAATAAACTTATTACCAGGAGCAAAGCCAATTTGGTAAGTGTCTATAATTTCATCATTATAACCTCTCTTTTTAAACACTTCTTCTTTAGCAGGGTGTGCTGCAGGCAGTTCTTTAAAAGCCTCCGTGTATTTTTTTATCGTTGCTTTAAGTAGTGGTCGCAAGTTTTCTTGTTTGGCTACCTTTTCCATGTAGGCTTTTGCTTCTCGAGTATCGTCGTAGACTATATCTTTAGCATAGGCGTTGGCAAGCCACTCGATAGCCTCAGTGAAACTCATGTTATTTTCCATTAAAAAAGAAACGGCATTGTTTCCGCCTTTTCCCGACGAGAAGCATTTCCATATTTGTTTGGAGGGAGACACCATAAAACTCGGGGTTTGCTCGTTTACAAATGGAGAAGATCCTTTGTAATTGGCACCCGATTTTTTAAGAACTATAAATTTGGAGATTACGTCAACAATATCTGCATCTTCTTGAATAGCTTCTATAAATTGTTTTGATATGTATGGCATTAAAATTTAATTTTATTGGTTAAATAAATAATCTCAATTTAAATCGGGCTAAGCAGCTTGTTTTGATTTAAAATGTTCTTTCAAGCTTTCATAGTGAGCTTCAAAAAGCTTTTTCGCAGTTGTAACTTCAACGGAGTTACCGATAAACTTCTTTTTATCTGTCTGGTTTCCTACTAGCTTGTAATCTTTGGGAAATCCTTGTATTTGTAGAAGTTCTTCAACTTCTAACATTCTCATTTTAATGTCAACTATTCCGTAATAAGCCATGAACATTTTTATTTTGACCATTGTTTCACAATCATCTTCATATACAGGAATAGAAAAACCTTTTACTAGTTGGCAAATAATTAATCCCAAAGGTTTTTTATCTTGTCTGGCTATGATTACAGGACAAGGTTTATCAACTGAATTTCCTGGGTTTTTAAACTGCGGATTAAATAAAAAATATTCTGTTGTAACTAAATTATGTTTATCGTTATTCACTATAGTGGCAGCTGGTCCATGAATAGATCTTACGTTATCTCCATTGGAATAATTCAACATCAAGTATTCTATTTTACTGAATCTATCTTTAGTAGTAACTGTCGGGCATGGTTCCTCTGTGCTGTGCGTATTTCCGTTTCCGTAATAACTTTGTAGAAATTCAGCATTTACAATCCCTATTCTACCTTGTGTTGAAACAACTGGAGCAGGATCATCAAGGGAAGGTGCTTTATATTTCCCGCTGCTATTCATTGAGTTATATTTCAGCATGAAATCACATTTTACATAAGCCTGTCCGTCAACTGTCTTTACCGTGCCAGCAGGACCATCAATACTTATAACTTTTCCCATTGGTCTTCGGGAATAATATTTTTTAATAAAAGAGTCATCACCATTAGCCACGAACTTCACTAATCCAGCATAGATACGTTTCAAGGTGTTTTCAACGAGGTCTTTTTTTCGACCAAATATTGAATTACCCTCATTGAGTAAGTTCAAAACTTCACGCACCGGCTTCCATGGTTTTAAAGGATTATCAAACAATCCATTTTCTTTGCTTGGATTCTTTGTATGGGTTTTTACTGGCCATGATATTGGTAAATTTCCTTTTGCGAATTGTGCAAAATATCTAGTTCGGGATGTATATGCGCCAAAGTCAGCAGCATTCAGCTCTTTCCAATCAAATCTATATCCATAACTCCTAACATCATCAATCCATTTTAAATAGTCCTGACCTCGCTTTCTTGATACTGGTTTCCCGTTTTTATCTAGTGGTCCCCAACTCATAAACTCAACCACATTTTCTATCATTAGGTAATCAGGTTTAAGCGCCTCTAAATACATGAACAGATGTTCTGCTAGGGTTCTGCTGTCTGCATCCCTTGGAAGTCCTCCTTTTGCTTTACTAAAATTCGTACATTCTAATGATGCCCATATAGTTACAATACAATTAGGATAAAGCCTCCTAAGTGCATCAACTCTTAATTTTAAAAACCAAACTACTTCAGGGCTTCTAATGTCTTCTTTAAAGTGCTTAGCTTGAGGATGATTAAGGCGGTGGCTTTCAATTGCTTTTTCGTCATGATTTACACATGCAATTACAGTACTATCACAATTAGCTAAATGAATACCTTCAGACGTTCCTCCAGCTCCACAAAAAAGATCTATTACAAATTCTTTCATATCAAATAAATTCTAAATATTCATTTTCTTTAACGATGGTAGTTTCAAAGGGGAAGCTACCTTTTGGGACTTTATTTATCATCTGAATTAATACTTTAGACCCCGTAAAAATCACATGCTTATTTCCATTTCTTTCAATTTGTAAGGTTAAAAGTTTTGTTCCTGGCTTTTGTTTAGAATCATCAATTTTATAATCATGTACCACAATAGGAGTATTTATGATTCTATCTATTCTTATTTTTTCTCCAGTAAAACTTGTTACCTCTGGTTTTATATTAAAGTCTTTAAATTGGTTCATTTTTTTAATAATTTTTGAATTAAATTTTTAGAATCGCAATGTTTAGCCCATCCCCAATAAGAAGCAATAGATTGTTCATTAGGATTCTTTTTTATCATTCGGGCAAAATTCTTTTTAATTGATTTTCTTAATAAAGTATGGGAATGATAAAATACATACCCAACAAAATCAATTCCCCTTGACTCTACAGGGAATATTTGATAATTGCTTTTTACTTTTAATTTTAAGTTAGATTGTAGATAAAAGCTTATTTCACCTAACAATTTGTGTAGATGAGGCTTATTGTTAGAAAGTATTACTATATCATCTGCATACCTGAAGTAATACTTTACTTCTTTCTGCTCTTTAATCCAATGGTCAAAGTAAGACAAGTAAAAGTTTGCTAAATACTGACTCAGATAATTACCAATTGGAAGACCAGGAGCACTATCAATTATTTCATCTAACAAAAACAACAAATCTTTATCCTTGAACTTTTTTCTCAATAGCTTCTTTAAAATTTGATGATCTACACTTGGATAAAATTTAGTTATATCTAGTTTTAAGCAATATTTAGTATTGCTAACATCTCTTAATGTTTTTTTAAGATTATTAGCGCAGTTATGTATCCCCCTGTTTTTTATACAGCTATATGTGTCAGCAGTAAATGTTGAAATAAAAATAGGCTCTAAAACATTCATAATTGCATGATGAGTTATTCTGTCAGGAAAATAAGGGAGACGATAAACTTCTCTTTCCTTTGGCTCATAAACCTTGAATACATCATAATCAGAAGTAGCGTATGTTTTATCTCTCAACATTTCATGTAGCTTCTTAATATTTACAGATCTGTTTTGGTTATGGAGTTTTACTCCATATTGTTTTGATTTTCCTTTTTGGGCTTTATCATCAGCTTTAATAAGGTTTTCGATACTTATTATACTCTCATATATATAACCTATTCTTTTCATCCCTTTGCTTTTTAAAAGTCGCCTTCCATGATAGTACCAACGCCTTATTTATAATCGTCATTTTTTGCATTGCTTGCATGGTTCAAAGTGTTATTGTTCTAAACATAGGTGGGAGCTGACATTCGAATTCGTATTCCAATTATCGTAGTTGTTGTAACGGAAACCCGAAGAACTGAGCTCAAAACACTTTGCAACCTGTATATGTTATAGGAAAAATGATTTATGTAGTTCAATAAATTGCTCTGCTACATATTTCCCTACCAATCTTTTGATAAAGCAAAGGCGGGAGCCGACACTCGAATCCGTAGTCCAATAAGCGCAGTAGTCGCAACGGAAACCCGAAGAACCGACATTCATTGAGAACCAGTTTTCATATTTACGCTCACTTAAATCATCCCAATTAGGAATCCATTTTTCTCCATTATTGGCGAGCCTGTTGGCGGCGCTAATAATGATTACCAATTTTGAAATTGATTTCATTGCTTCTCTATCTTGATCTGGAAAGAATTCAAAATCTGGAATCGCTTTGGAAGCATCGATTTTTTCAATTTCACATGCATCTTCAAACGATTGAAGTGGAAGCATCATTTCTAAGAATTCGTAGCCATACATGTCAATAAATTCTTTTGAGTAGGATTTTTCTATTTGTTGTTTAATTTCTGAAGTCATTTTTTTAATTATTTGAGAATTAACATTGCTTTTTTAAATACTTCTGTGAATTGCTTACCAGCATAAATAGCCAATCCGCTGTTTTTAAAGCAAAGGCGGGAGCCGACAAGCGAACGCGTAAGCCAAGCACCGCAGTGGTCGTAACGGAAACCCGAAGAACTCATAGCAAACCAGATTGAATACTTTCTTTGATTAGAGTCATCCCAATCAGGTTCCCATCCCTCATTTAAAGCCTTAACTATCACAACAGCTAATTGATTGTTGTAAATATGATTTGTGATTCCTGCTTCTTCAAGTTTTCGAAGACTGATCACTTCAGGATCTGATTCGCCTAATTCTTCAATGGCATCTTCAGGAGTCTTAATTCTATCCTTTACATCTTTGAAAAAGAGATTTTTTCCAAGCAAATCTTCCAACAACTTTTTGCCTGAGCTCTTTGCGTTTTCGTGAGCAGCAATAGCTGCTTCTTTTTTAATACTTAGTGTTTCCATTTATTTATTATTAAAAGTTTCTTTTGTTTTTTCAATACATTCTTTCCAAAATTGTTCTATTTCATCCCATGTTAAGCCTTTACAACGAAGCGTTCGGTTTACATGAATTACTCTAGCTGTAGCTTCTTCTAAATTCATTTTCTATTTAAGTTTTTCGGGTTGATTTTTCTTATAAGCCACAAATGGCTTTTCGGTATGCTTATGCCAATCAGCATAGATGTCTTTTTTGTTACTATTTTTTAAATCGGTAACCAATGCTAGTATGGTAACTATTGCTAGCAAAATGGCGATTATAATGATGAAGTAAATCATAGATGTTTAGTTTTCTGTTGCTCTGGTTGCTCCCTTTGTTTTGCCTGCTATTACGCATATCGCCACAACTATAGCTATACAAACTATTGTTGTTATTACGCCTACGCCGCTTAAAAAATTGAATACATAAGCAGTTAAGAGTGAAATGGCTATGGTAATGCATAGACAAAGTCCACACATAAATAATATGATGTTGTTATTTCTGTTTATTTGTTTCTGAAGGTTGTCGTGTTGGTTCATTTTTCTAGGTTTATTGTTTTGAAAATTTCCATGCTTCTACAATTTGGTCTTCTGTAAGGGTGCTATTCACTATTTTAATTCCGAGCTTGATAGAAGTATTTACTTTTTGGTAGTATTCGTTGCAGAGTCTATTGCAACGAAGCGCTTCTTCTAAAGTTGGAAAAGGTTGTGTAGGTTTTGCACACTTTTTAACCTTACTGTAGTAATAATCGCTCACTATAAAAGCCGTTTCAATTTTGGCTCTTAGGTTTTTGTCTTTTATATAAGTATCCAACAGTGAGTTCATGGCTATTACTATTAATCTCTAATAGATTTAACTTGTTGTATAGTGTAATTACATGTCTCCAGTGTTCGTCGTTTGAAAACCGCCGCCGAATTTTTAACGCATTCTTCGGATCCGTTAGGAAACACAACCACCGCTTCGCGCACTGGTAATTGCATTGCTTTTTCATGAAACAACTTGTGGAGCTGCAGCTGAAATCCTTCTCGAGTAATTTTCCGTTCGTTTTCATCTTTAAATCTCACTTCGCTATTATAAGTGCTGGCTATTTGATTTTGACATCGCTCAATGTCTTGCTGAATGGTTTCTAAATTTCTCATGCTATTAATACTTTTTGGTTTTCGGCTTTAATAGCCAATGCTACCTTGGTTGTACAATTGGTTTTATTGAGTAGATTTTGTTTATGCCAATTAAAAGTGCTTATAGAAATGCCTAGAAGTTCGGCTATAGCTTTATCGGGTAGGTCTTCAGAAATGGCATCTAGTATAGAAATATCTCTAGGAGTAAGCTCTTCATTGTCTATTCTTATTTTTTTAGATTCCCACCTTGCGCACATACAATGTTTGCTGTCTCTAAAGTTCTCGGAGGGTGATAATACACCATCAATTATGTCGGCGGTATTATCTAAATCTCCATATAAGTAATACGTAAACAGCTCTACCTCTCGGAAGATATCTTTATGGTGTGCTAAATCTGATACTGCAGTCTCGTCTTTTAAATAAGCTTCTTTTAGTAGTTTAAAATATTTGGATGGGATATCCTTAAAGTACTTTGTATGTCCGTTTTGAAGCCATAAAACTGTTTTAGTTGATTTTACACCAACAAATTCAATATTTGAATCGGATGGAGAAACTCCTGCAACAAGTTGTTCGGGTAATTCTTTTTTAATAATTTTACTCATGATTAAATTCTTATTTAATTAAACAATTGATTTAACCAGGGTCGCCACCCTGGTTTTATTTTACTTGACTTTCTAATTCTCTTCTTCTTGCAGCTTCGCGCTTATTTTCTTTAATCACTTTATCAAAACACGCATAAATAGCTTTCTCTAATTTTAAGTGAGTAATAGGTCTGTTTAGAATGGCTCTTATCATACTTTCCGAATAAGGATGCCCTTTTTCGTTTGTAATATTATTTTCATTTAAATATTGAAGTATCGTATCTGCATAGCTTTTACCAAGCTTTTTGAGCTCTTTTTTAATCTTCTTTTTGGCTTGTTTAGTAATCATAGAAAACTCCTATTTCTTTGTTAACGTTTTATTGTTAATTTTGGTAACGAATTGTTAACGCTAAAGTACATACAATTTTCTGAACTTGCAAACAATATTTTGCATTTAATGGAAAATTGTAAGTATTTCTAATTAGAAAAAGCCTATGAATGCTGTTGAAAGAGTAATGGAAATATTAAAAGATACTGGCTTGAGTGCTAGGAAATTCGAGATGAGTATCGATAAAACAAGTGGTTATTTAAACTCACTTACAAAAAGAGGAAGCTCTCCCAGTGTAGAAGTAATATCGAAAATTGTAGAAGTCTACCCTATATATTCTGCAGAGTGGATAGTAACTGGTAGAGGCGATATGTTTTCTAGACATAAAAATTTAAACTCGGCACAAGAACTAAACTCTAAATACGGTATTGATGTTTCTGTAGATGAAATAATTGACAAAAAAATACAAACCCGTATGGACGAGTTAAAGGGAACTCTAGTTCAATTAATCGTGAATGAAATTGATAAAGAAATAATTCAAGCTAAAGAATCAATATCCGATGGAAAGAGAGATTAAAAAAGCTTTAAGATAATCTTCATCAGATTTTGAAATGGTTGTAGGATTATTAATCATTTGAAGTAAAGAATGCTTTATTTTTTCAAGTTCATTTACATATTCATCGTTTGTATATTTTTCTTTAGATGCTTTTAACTCACGGAAATCATTTACAATTGTAGATAGTTTTTTATTATTCATTTTAGGGCATTTAATTCATTATCAATTTCATCTTTCAAATCAAGAGCAGTGGAGTAGTGGTTTAAATATTTTGAAAGCCAAAAAAGAAAAATAATGATAGGGATTGTTATTGGAAGCGAGTACCAAAAATCATATTCATCGATAAACGAAATACTATAATTAATTACTCCTGTAATTTGAAACAATACCATTGTTAAAGGAATGAGTATTGCGTGTTTCCACCAATGGTGACTTGTCAGATACCATATGGAAAAAGTTATAAGAAATAAAAGTTTTGTAAATAGTGCATGAATAAAGGATTGGACATTGGAAAACCCTCCAGAGTATATGGTAAATAGACCTATATTCCATTTATTAGAATCTACTGGAGCGATTCTGTATAAGTAGAAAATAAAAGGAGATGTAATTAGGAATAAAGAAATTACACCCCCTAAATATAGATTTCTTTTTCTATCCATTTGGTGGGACTTCGTACTTGTCTTTGTCAATTGAGGCTTTGTAAAGTTCATCGTGGTCGGTTAAGCTTTGTTGGGTGCAAGCCGAAAAAAGTATGATTACAGCTGCAACTAATAAATAAATAAATTTTTTCATGTTAAATTACTTTTAAGTTAGACTTAAAAGTAATAAATGATAAAATAAAATCTTATAATATGACAAATTAATGAATTTTTTATATAAAGATTATGTCATTGAGTAAAAAGGGAAATTTCCCCTTAAATAAAGATATTGTCCCACTGATGTCTCAATAAATAAATAAAAAACTGAATACTAATAGGTTACAAAATATATTGAATCCTGGCGAGGTCACTAAGGGTACTCCCAAACAAGTTAAAAACCTTGCAAAATCTATGATTTACAAGGTTGTTGTTGTTTTATAGCTATTGTTTAAATTGAATTGATTTTGGTTTAAAATGTAAATAAATCGGTCAACAAAAATTTAAGAGGTCAACAGTGTTAACCGAATACGTAAAACACAGAGCCATAGTTGATTTGACTTTCATCTTAATGTTTAACCTTAAAGATGACAACTATGAAAACATC
>NZ_JBSXNL010000019.1:0-22664 GCF_056857615.1 Galbibacter sp. L-19 | reverse complement strand
GGTATACTTGTCTGCTCTTTTATCGCTTCAATGGCTACTTTGGCCTTAAAGGATGCGCTGAATTTTCTTCTTGATGTTTTCATATTGACAGGGTTAAAATTACAACTTAATTTCCTGTCCTAAATTTGGGGAGTATTATAGACACTTCTCTCTATTCTTTTCTCTATATTCTATATTCTTTCTTAATGAAGCAATATAATTTAGAAATTGACCAAGCTATGGAAGATTCCAAAAATGGACAAATGATAAAAGCGACTGATCTCAAAGCTAAAATCCAGAAATAGAGTTAGAAGTTTATTGGTTAGAACTTGCTGAAAATAAATTAGCAGATATTTATGCTTACTACTCAATAAAAGCTAATAAAAAGATAGCTAAGAAATTAATCAACGGTATTATCAATACAACTATTGGAATTGAGGAACAACCAGAAATCGGATAAATAGAAGTTAGCCTAAAACATAAAAATAAAGAGTTCAGATATTTTAAAAAATCATACTGAACTCTCTATATTCTTTTCTCTATATTCTATATTCTTTCTTAATTATTCTATATTCTTTTCTCTAAAAATCTTGATTCTTGATTCTAAATACTATATGCTTCCTCTACTTTTAACTCTCCAAAATTATCTTGTCTATTTTAGTAAGTTCCGTTTTTGTGAATTTTAGGTTGTTTAGAGCTTCAATATTATCTTTTAATTGAGAAACTCTACTAACTCCAATCAAAACAGAAGTTACGCGTTCATCTTTTAAAAGCCATGCTATAGCCATTTGTGCTAAACTTTGCCCTCGTTTTTCAGCAATTTCATTTAATCCTTGAATTTTAGCTATCAATTCAGGACTAATTCTAGAGGCATCTAAATAACTCCCTTCAGTAGCTGCACGCGAATCTTTTGGAATTCCTTTTAAATATTTTGCTGTAAGAATTCCTTGCTCTAAAGGAGAGAAAGCAATACTTCCAATTCCTGTTTCTGTAAGCGCATCTAAAAGTCCGTCTTCCACCCAACGATCCATCATATTATATCTAGGTTGATGGATAAGAAATGGTGTCCCTTGTTCTTTTAAAATCTTAGCTGCTTTTTTAGTATCTTCAGCATTGTATTGAGAAATCCCAACATAAAGTGCTTTTCCCTGACGAACAATTTGGTCTAAAGCACCCATTGTTTCTTCTAGTGGCGTATTTGGATCTGGTCTATGGTGATAAAAAATATCCACATAATCTAACTTCATACGTTTTAAAGACTGATCTAAACTAGAAATTAAATATTTTCTAGAACCAAAATTACCATAAGGTCCAGGCCACATATCCCACCCTGCCTTGGTTGAAATTATAAGCTCATCTCTATATTTTTTAAAATCTCTTTTAAAAATCTTACCAAAATTTTTCTCTGCCGATCCATATGGAGGCCCATAGTTATTGGCTAAATCAAAATGTGTAATTCCATTATCAAATGCTGTACGAAGTATCTTTGCGGCATTGTCAAAGTCGTCATTATCTCCAAAATTATGCCATAAACCTAAAGAAAGTAGTGGTAAATCTATTCCGCTTTTACCACATCTTCGGTATTGCATTTTTTCATATCTATTTTCTTCTGGCTTATATTTTTTCATTCTTTTTCTTTTAAAATCTTATTTATACTTATTTACTAGTCAATAATTCTTTAGACCTTAATTTTTTAAACCTTGAAATCATTTGCCTAGTCATTTCTCCATTACCTTCAATATCAAGATGATAGCCACATCTTCTAGACGTGACACTATCAAACTTAAAAATAATAATCTTATACTTACTTTTAAAATGCGCTTTTACACTCTCCAAACAGAATACTAAAATAGTATTATTTTCCACAGAAACCATTGGACTATGCAGTAAAATAATATTAACACTTTGAGGTTAATTATATAAAAGTTACAACAAAATAAGAAGACAGAAGATTCTATAAAAAAGAAGTGGCTGTCTAAAAAACTCCTAAACTGTTTGTGTTTTCCTTCCTTGTAAAAGGATTCTCTAGAATTTAAGGATTTGAGAAACTAAAAAATTCAAATCTAGATTATCGAGTAAAATAAATGAGGTAGGTTTTGAGTTTTGTATAAGATTTGAAAAATAGATTTATGGCTTTACCTAATCTATTGTATTTTAGCATCAGAAATATATAATACTATGAACCCTTCTGCTCAAGGCTGGATTGATAAATTTGCTTCGTTAACAAAGAATAAAAAGTTGTTGTGCAACAGCACTACGTCGCTCTATTTAGAATTGAGAAAACTAGGATTTATTTATGGTGCAAATGTGGCTATTTCAGAGTTTTTAAATGTTAACAATGATCTTTCAGAAGATGAAATGGCTAAAGTTAACTTATTTTCAGCACTTCATAACACGTATTTAATTTATAACCCTGATGCCTCCTTTAAAGATTTCCTTGACAATTTATTAGCTTTTTATGAAGCTTTAGAAGCCGAAAAAATGTCATTTTTTGACAGTTTATTTTCAGGAAAAAAGAATACAACTAGACTGGAAAAAATTATACATGAGCGCGTATATATTTTAGATAATATTCTTACAAAAAATTTCAATAAAGTCCTTACAAACTCTTTGCTCTATGTAGATGTTATAATTTATGATAGATTTTTAAATGGCGCTCAAGATTTACGCATTCATGCACAGGAAATTGAACATATTTTGATTAATCTTTCCTATCATGCCATAAATATCAAACAAGAAAAAACAGAGAATGACGCCCAGTTATTAAAACTATTAAAAGCTTCTCTTATATATAATACTATTGAAGAAAACGAATTTAATGGAACCTATAGATCTCATTTAAAAAAGGATTTTACTCTTATAGAGAAAAAATATTTTTTGGATATGGTTTGTCTCTCTGCGTGGGAAGATCATTCCATGGATTACAAAGAGTCTGAATTTATTTTTGGAACGGGGAAAGACCTTAAATTAGAAGAACACCATGTGGTAGAAGCTATCCAAAACGTTAGTATTTTCTTTGAAAAATATAAAGATGAAGTCTCTCTTTTCAAAAGCGCAAATCCTGTCAAACAGTTTTTCGACAACTCACATACTTTAGTTAAAAGAACCATAACGAGAAACAGTAAGCGATTAAAAAAAGAGCTTATGGGGAGTAAAGAATTACTTTTACTACTTGGTAAATCTACTACAACGGAACTTACAGAAACAGAGCGAAAAAAGATAAAAGAACAGCTACTGGATATTTTTAAAACAATTCCTTCGTTGGCTATTTTTGCGCTCCCTGGAGGAGCAATACTATTGCCTATTTTCATCAAATTAATTCCGAAATTACTTCCTTCCGCTTTTGATGACAATCGTGTAGAAGACGAATAAAAAACCGCTTTATAAGTTTATAAAACCTACAAAACGGTTGTTTTTATTTGTACTATTTTTCAATCAACTACTACGAGGGATTCAAAGAAAACAAATTCAACTCATTTTCAATGCAGAGCCCTTAAGTAAACTCAAGAAAAGTTTTTGGAAATAAAACCCTCTATGAGAGATTCATAGAATCTAAAATAGCAGTAATATCTGCTTCTGTAGTATCAGGATTTATAAAACAGAAACGCGCTACCGTTTCAAAAGTATCGCCTGTTCTCCATTTTGTTGGTGTTACTAAAGCAAAACCATCACGATGATTTTTATACGTCCAATTTCTATAATCTTCTGGAGTCCATCCTTTTCTTCGGAACAAAACACACGATAAACTAGGCTCCCTTACCAACTCAACATTTTCATTTTCAGTAATTAACCTTCCAGCTAATTGCGCCAAATTTAAGCCTTCTTCAACAGCCCATTTATATTTATCGGTTCCGTGCATTGCTAAGGAAAACCATAATGGCAACCCTCGTACTCTTCTTGTAAGCTGAATTTGATAATCTGATGGGTTAAAACCTTGTGCCCCTTCGTCTTTAAAAATATCAAGATAAGAACCTTCTTGAGAGTGTGCTTCTCTTGCTAACTCCGGGTTTTTATAGATTATAGCACCACAGTCATATGGAGAAAACAACCATTTATGTGGGTCTATAGTAATGCTATCGGCACGTTCAATTCCATTAAAAAGATGTCTTACTGAATCGGCTGCCAAAGCACCTCCCCCATAAGCAGCATCCACATGAAACCATAAATTCTCTTTTTCACAAATAGTAGCAATCCCATTTAAATCGTCTATAATTCCAGCATTGGTAGTTCCTCCTGTTCCAACAACAGCAAACAAACGTTTACGTTCATGCGGTGTTAATTGGTCCAATTTATTTTGAAGATCTTGCTGCGTCATACAGTCTTCCGTTTCAATAAGCAGTACATCTGCATCTATAACTTTTGCCATAGATTTTACGGAAGAATGCGCCCCAATTGAAGTTATAATTAGTCCTTTTTCTCCAACATTAGCTTCGTCTTTTCTCCAATTCTCTCTAGCAGTAACCATTGCAGATAAATTTGCTGCTGTACCGCCACTAGTAAATACTCCAAAAGCTCCTTTTGGAAGTCTTGTTAAAGAAACCAACCATTTCATTGCTTCATTTTCGCAAAAAATTCCACCAGCTCCTTCCATCCAATAGGCTCCATGAATACTTGAAGCTGAAGTTACCAAATCGAACATAATAGATGCTCTTGTTGGGGACGCAGGAACAAATGCTAAATGTCTCGGATGGTCAATAGGGACAGTTGCTTTTATCAAAACATCTTTAAAAAGTTGAAATGCTTTCTCTCCTCCAATTCCTTTTTCGGTTACCGTTTCTCCAACTAAAGCTTTTAACTCTTCTTCTTTTTTTGGTTTTCCCAATTCTGGGGAAATCATAGTTATTCTATTCAATGCGTATTTCATGACATCAAGTGTCATTTCTACGGAATCCATATCTATATTATGCATAAAAAATCACTTTTTGCAAAGGTACGCTTTTGTTCTGTTTTCCGAAGAAATTGCTATCTTTATAAAAACCTAAATTGTGACGACCGAATTATTTCAAACCGCTAAATCTGCATTAATAAATGCTACGAAAGATGTAAAACATCCTTTTAGATATTTTACTATGGCAACTATTGGGATTAATAATAGTCCGAGGTTACGAACCGTAGTATTACGCGGAACCGAAGAGGATCTTTCTCTTAAAATATATACTGATAAACGTTCTAAAAAAGTAACACATATTAAAGAGAACAATAATGTTTGCTTGCTTTTTTTTGACCATAATGAAATGCTTCAGCTCAAAATTGATGGAAAAGCATATTTAGAACAAGATGAAAAAATCTTAAAAAAAGCTTGGAAACAAATTAGAGAACATGCCAAAAAAGACTACCGAACCACCCAAGAACCTGGTTCTAAAATTAAAGATCCCGAAATGATTGAATATTTAGATACCTCTAGTCATTTTGCAATTATCCACATTATTCCTTCAAAAATAGAATATTTAGCACTGAAAAAAGACAAACATGTGCGCGCGCTATTTTCTAAAGAAGGTACAAATTGGGAAGGTAATTTTTTGGTACCTTAAACTAAAAGAGAGTTTGTCACGAATTCGCAAATATTTTTTGTTGTATCCTCCTGTTAGCAACTTTTCTAAATAAGGAGCGTATTATAAATTCATGAATCTTTGGTGTAGACTTATAGAATCTACAATTCTAGTTAAATGGTAATTACTACAAAATCTTGACGAAGGGGATCTAATTCTGACAAAAGCAAGTCAATAAATTCATTTCCATATTCATCGTAAATATTAGCAAAATTATCTATTCGCTCTTGTAACGACTCATTTGGAAAAAGTTCATTTTGAATTTCGGTAATTCGAGACACATGGTCGGAAAGCTTTTTCTTTTGCGCTTTTAAAAGTCGCTTTTCTAAATGTGCTAATCCTTTTAATTGTTTTACTTCTTGCGCTTTTACTGCTCCTAAAAAAGATTTATCGGTAAGTGCTGCCAAACGATACATTTCTTCAAATTGCGCTATTAAATGTTCTTTTTGAGCATCAAAATTTATATCGATATTGCTAATTTCTCTTACTTTACGATTTATAAAAGAATGTTTCTTTAAAAACAATTGCTCAAAACTAATAGCTAAACGCTCTAATTTTTTAGCTTGTTTTTCTTTTATTATCAACGCTGAATTACGTAATAGCAACATTGGAAAAGGAACATTTACAGTATTGAAAAAGCTCTTAAGCTCCAACCAATAGGCAAGTTCTCCCCCTCCACCAATGTAACACAGATTTGGCAATATTACTTCTTGATAAAGTGGGCGCGTCATTACATTAGGCGAAAATAATTCTGGACATTCATAAAGATGTTTTTTAAGTGCTTCTTTTGTCCATTTAATGTCTGTTTCATTTACTTGATACCCGTCATCTACTTCTATAATTCGCTCTCGAACACCTTCTGCCAGATAGAATAAATTGATTTCTCGTGGATTTACCTGTATTTTATAAGTAGCATCTACGGCATTTAATTTTTCTATTGTATTGGTAACTGCCTTTTGAGAATCTTGTTGAAACAACTCATTTTCCATATAAGGAACAAAAAGTTGTTTGAGTTTTTTATCTGCTCCATCAATAATTACGAGTCCGTGTGTCCCAAAAAGTTTATTTGCAAGGTATCTGGTAGCATCGGTAAGGTTAGTGTGCTCTAAATAAGCTTCTTTAAACCAACTTTTTAATGTTTCTGCATCTTTCCCTATCCCTAATTCTTGACTAAACAGTTCTAAAACATGCTCCAACCCTTTGGTAGGAAGCTCGCCAACTGCGCCGCCTACTTCTTTAGTTTCTGGACCTTGCCATTGGAACTTCTTTCCTCGAAAATTAAAATAATTTATCTCCTCAAAATCGTGGTCTTCTGTTGCCATCCAATAAATTGGTACAAAGTGATTTTTAGGATATTTCTCTTGAAGTTGCTTTGCCAAATTTATTGTAGAAACTATTTTATAAAGGAAATAAAGCGGCCCTGTAAATAAATTTAATTGATGCCCAGTTACTATGGTGAATGTAGTATCGTTTTTTAAGGCAGTGATATGCTCTTGTGTAGCCTCAGAAATTTCTAGGTTTTTATATTGCGATTGTAAGACTGAAGACAACACCTCTCTGTGTGCTTTTGGGAAGGACTTTTGCTTTTCTTCTATCTGTTCTTCAAAATTTTCTAAAGTAGGAAAACGATTATAAAAAGGCTTTAAAGTTTCTTTTTCACTGAGGTAATCGCATATCAAATTAGAAAAATATCCTGTTTCTTTAAATGAAATATAATTTGTTGGCATAGTTATTTTATCAAAATTCTTGAGAAAACTTCCCAAGTACAGTAATACAAAGTTTTATATCTTATCTTTTTAGGCGTTGCGCTAGGGATTGCAGCGGCATCCTATTTTGCTATTGCTATAGGTCGATTATAAACAATTACCTTACTTAAAAATACAAACTTTGTTTCTACAAAAGTAAAGCAAAATAGATACAGCGAAAAGCCCGACCCTTAAATTATGAAATTCATAATTTAAGGGAAGCGCCCAAATCAAAAATATAAGTAGATATATTCTTTTATAAAACCTCATTTTGAGACTCTAAAGAAAATTCTCTCAAAGAATGAAATCTCGATTATTTAAGAAATGAAACTTTTTACTTCTAAAAGTAATTGAGCCCTACAATAATTTTGGTAAGTTAATCCATGTCATTAATGTCCGAATCAACTACCTCGGGGCAAGCCCACAAGGTATTCAAAGGAAACAAATTTAACTCATTTTGACGCAGAGCCCTTCGGTAAACTCAGCACAGGCTCTGGGGAATTAAACCCTCCATGAGAGATTAAAGATACAAGACTGCTGCGTTACAAGAAAATAGCGTAAAAAACTACACTTTAATCACCACATAATAAGAAGCTTACATAAAAAAACATTTATTAAAACACTTTCCGTTTATACTTTTTAATAGCAAGGAGCTATTTTAAAAACCTCTTTTAAACCCTGATATAACTGGAGTTTAATAAATTCTATTTACTTTTATCGGACAATAATGAATCCATATATAGAACCATGAAATTTAGACTTTTCCTCGCTACACTTTTAATCTCGCTATTTTCATTTTCACAACAGGTAAAATCGCCTTCAGAATTTTTAGGATATGAACTGGGAACAACTTTTTCTAGACATCATCAAGTTATAGAATACTATAAATATTTGGCGGAAGTTTTACCAGAAGTGGTTCAATTAAAAACGTACGGAACTACCAATGAAGGCAGAGAATTACTCCTTGCCTTTGTCTCCACGCCTTCAAATATTAATAATTTAGAAAATATTAGAAAAGAACATTTAGAAGCTTTAAATGGAAATGTAGCTTCTGAAAAAGCATTGGTTTGGTTGAGTTATAATGTACATGGAAATGAAGCTGTGAGCACAGAGGCCTCAATGAAAACTATTTATGAAGTAGTGACTCAAAAAAAGGAATGGCTAGAAAATACAGTAGTAATTTTTGATCCATGTATAAATCCTGATGGGCGAGACCGCTATGTAAATTGGTATAATAGCAATAAAAACACCCCCTTCACCATCGATCCAAATTCTAAAGAACACCATGAAGGTTGGCTTTCTGGGCGTTCCAACCATTATATGTTCGATTTAAATAGAGATTGGGCTTGGGTAACACAAAAAGAAAGCAAGCAACGTTTGGCTATTTATAACGATTGGTTGCCACATATTCATGTAGATTTCCATGAGCAGGGAATAAACAATCCGTATTATTTTGCTCCCGCGGCAGAACCTATGCATGAAGTTATTACACAATGGCAACGCAATTTTCAGGTAGAAATAGGAAAAAATCATGCGAAGTATTTTGATGAAAATGGTTGGTTTTATTTTACAAAAGAAGTTTTTGATTTACTCTATCCAAGTTACGGAGACACCTATCCAATATACAGTGGCTCTATTGGGATGACCTATGAGCAAGGCGGTAGCGGACGTGCAGGCTTAGGAGTAAAAATAGACAATGGAGATACTCTTACTTTAAAAGACAGAATTGCCCACCATTATACTACAGGACTTTCTACCATAGAAATGGCTACTAAAAATGCCGCTGAACTCAATGAAGAGTTTAGTAAATTTTACAGCAATAAAGATTATACTTACAATAGCTACGTACTTTCTGGAGATATTGATAAACTAAAAATGTTAACCGATTTACTTGATGTTCATAGAATAAAATATGGATTTACTAAGAGCAAAGTAAAAGGATTAAGTTATAAAAGTAAAAAGAACGAAACGCTAAACAGCAATTCTCAGAAATTGGTAATAAGCACTAATCAGCCTAAATCTACCTTAGTAACCGTTTTATTTGAACCAGAAACCAAGTTAACAGACTCCCTTACCTACGATATTACCGCTTGGGCACTTCCATATGCTTACGGCTTAGATGCTGTTGCAACAAAGAATATTGTAAGTACCTCTTCTAACAGTATTGAATATGTTCCTAAGGTGTTTGAAGAGAATGCATATGCCTATGTAACCAATTGGAATAGTATGAAAGATGCTCGTTTTATAACAGCTCTTCTAAAAAATAAAATTCGCATTCGCTATGCAAAAGAGCCTTTTACTATACATAATGAGAATTTTGATAGAGGGAGTTTAATTATAACTAAAGGAGATAATAGCAATGTAAAAAACTTCAATACTATTTTAAAGACTACTGCTGAAAAATACCACAAACAACTTACAACAACAGCTACGGGTTTTGTAAATACTGGTAAAGATTTTGGATCTAGTGCTGTACAAATGATTGAAGATCAAAAAATAGCTGTACTTTCTGGTGGAAGTGTTTCTACTTTGAATTTTGGGGAAGTTTGGCATTTTTTCGAGCAACAATTACATTACCCTATTACCATTTTAGATGACGACTATTTTAATAGTATTGACCTCTCTGAATATACTATATTGATTCTTCCAGAGATGAATTCTTTAGATGATAAAAAGCTTGAAAAAATAAAAGAATGGATTCGTAACGGCGGAAAACTTATTGCTATTGGAGATGCTATAAAAACACTTAAAGGGGACGATTTTTCTATTTCTTCTAATGAAACATCTAAGGAGGAGGAAGAAAAAGACAGTATTTCTAAGCCAAAAAGTTATGCGTCTAGCACACGAGAATACATTAAAAACATGATTACCGGTGCCATTTACAAAGCTAAGGTAGATACAACTCATCCGTTGGCTTATGGCTATGATACTACTTATTACACCATGAAATTAAGTGGCGATTCCTATAAATATTTAGACAGTAAAAATGCTGTTTACATTGAAAATACTACCAAACCACTTACAGGGTTTGCAGGAAGCAATGCTCAAAAAAAGCAAGCTAATAGTCTTGTTTTTGCTACAGAAAGTATGGGGAAAGGAACCGTTGTTTATTTAGTAGACAATCCCCTTTTTAGAGGTTTTTGGGAAAACGGAAAACTCGTTTTTGTAAATGCTTTATTTATGGTTGAATAATATAATTCTATTTAAAATGAAAGTCATTTCTTATTTTTTAACTATTAGCTGTTTACTATTTTGTAGTAATGCAAGATCTCAAAGTCTAAATTTTGAAGCTTCGGCAGAAGGGATTCTAGTAAAAGAAGGGACTAAAAAAGTTTTGTTTTTTCAGAAGGAAATTAAATCTTTGAACGGAAAGTATCCCAGAGCAAATTATATACATCCACTCTATGATATAGAAGGACATATTCTTACCGAAGATTTCCCAGAAGATCATCTCCACCACAGAGGAATCTTTTGGACATGGCATCAAATTTTAGTTGATGGAATGTCTATTGGCGACGGTTGGGAATGTAAAGATATCTCATGGGATGTTACAGATGTAAGAGCTACTATAGAAAATGATGAATCGCTAAGACTTTACACAAATGTATTTTGGAATACCTCAGCTTATAAAGAAGGAGATTCCAACTTTCCATTTCTACACGAAAAAACGGAGATAAAAATTTACCCTTCAGAAGAAAACTATAGAATTATTGATTTTGAAATTTCTCTTTTAGCATTGGTAAATCATTTAAAAATTGGTGGTTCCGATGATATTAAGGGTTATGGTGGATTTTCAGTCAGATTAAAACTTCCAGAAGATATTAGCTTTTCTTCAGAAGAAATAAACATTCCCCCTACTAATGAAGCTTTGATTGCGAAAAGATGGATGGATATTAATGGCTCTTTTAACGAAAATAAAAAAAGTGGGGTTATTATAATTGCAAGTAAAGAAAATCCAACTCCAAATAATAAATGGATTCTGCGTTCCAAAAAAAGTATGCAAAACGCTGTTTACCCTGGAAATATTCCTGTAAAGATTTCTAAAGAGAACCCAACAATTTTAAAATATCGGATGATTCTCTATAAAAATAAGATTTCTTCAAGTTTATTAAATCATTTTTATCAATTCTAACAACTTTTCACACTAAAACTGTGTATTCGTTACACAATCAATTTCTCAATTACACAGTTTTTTCTCAATATATATTTTCACCTTAAAAAGTCAATTTACTGTAAAACAACAACTTAACTGATATTGTTATGACTAATAATGCCTTGGTATGAAAATAGCTTTATATACTACAAATAAAGAAATCAAAGTATAACCAAAAATTTTATATCATGAAAAAAGTAGTATTAGTAGCAGCAATGGCATTAGGAAGTTTAACAGCATTTGCAGCAGTTCCTGCAACAGCAAATAACGACACTAAGATTGTTGTAATGCAAGACGATTATAAAGAAATAGCAGTAGCAGAAGTTCCTGCAGCAATTCAAGAAGCACTTAAAGCGGATTATCCAGGGGCAGAAATTACTAAAGCATATGTGAATGAAGAAAAAACATATAAGCTAGAAGTTGCAATGGGAGACCAAACTGGAAACCTTTACGCTAACGAAAGTGGTGAGTGGGTTGAGCAATAAGAGCTTTTTTAACTAACCACCAATTTAAATCAACTATAAGTCTGCTGTTTTTGGATTATTCCTAAACGGTAGCAAAAATCCCGAATATCGGGGACTCTAAATGAGTAAAGTTTAAAATTTAAAATTAGAAATCATGAAAAAGGTAATATTAGTAGCAGCAATGGCATTAGGAAGTTTAACAGCATTTGCAGCAATTCCTGCAACAGCAAATAACGACACTAAAATTGTTGTAACGCAAGACGATTATAAAGAAATAGCAGTAGCAGAAGTTCCACAAGCAATTCAAGAGGCACTTCAAGCTGATTATCCACAAGCTGAAATCACTAAAGCATATGTGAATGAAGAAAACACCTATAAATTAGAAGTAAAAATGGGAGACCAAACTGGAAACCTTTTTGCTAATGAAAGTGGTGAGTGGATAGAACAATAAGAATCTGTTTTAGGTAGTCAGGAAAGTGTCTTTTCAATTTTGAAAAGGCACTTTTTTTATTGAATATTGTAATCGTTTATTTTTAAAATTATCTTTCCAGACTTTACATCCATTTCTCTCATCTCTTTTTTATCAACTTCCATATTTTTAGCCAAATATTGGATAGGAAGTTTTATTTTTTCAATTTCAAAACTGATAATAACTTCCTTTGGCAATATATCTTCTGTATCATTATAATCCATTAAAACAGTAAAAGTTCCATCTTTTTTGGTACTAATTTCAGATTTTTTTATACGCTTTGAACTGGTATCAAGCCATAAAGTTGCAATGGCAAAATCTGCCTTTTTATCTGTAGGAATAATATTTATTTTTTTTGCTTGGACACCAGATACTTCTTCCACTCCTCTATTTACAGTAATAAAAGGGTACTTAAATAATTGCTGCATCGATAAATCCAACCCTCGCTTTGGAACCATTATAAAATCTTCAGATTCAAACTGCATGGCCTTTCCTTTTTCAAAGTATATATCGGCATACTTTGTAGGCATATTTATAAAACTAATATCCACATCCAATTGCATTTTTGCTTGAAAGCCCTGTATACTATCTAAGCGTTCCTTTATTAACAATAAATCTTTATCTATTTCTTGAGCAATCACAAAATTAAGTCCTACAAATAGGTATATAAAAAACAATAGTTTTTGCTTCATCCTATATCTCTTTTATTAAAAATTAAAACACCAGCAACTAAAAAAGCAATTGTATACAAACCTAACACCAGCGTATTATGATAAATTATTTCCCACGGAATTTCTTCATAAAAAAAGTATTGCCATGAATTATTCAGTTTAGGAAAAAACCATTCATTATAAAAAACATTAGCTACTTCAAACTTCAGTAATAAATTAGTTACGATCAAAAAAAGTGCTGCTATAATCCATGTTTTAGTGGCTTCTTTAAATAAGACTGCTATTGTTAAACTCGCCACAGAAAAGAAAACCATAGACCCCATTCCCGCAATAAAAGCTAATTGTAATCTATATTGAGCATCCGAGGCTTTATAGAAATTGAGATTTCCCAAATACACTATTAAATCTCCTTTTCCGAAGAGTGCATATGATAAAATAAAAGAAGATATAGCTGTTAATAACACAACCAAAAGTGTGAAGAATATAGCTACAATATACTTACTGAGGATAAACTTCCATTTCTCAACAGGTTGTAACATTACTGTTTGTATGGTATTATCTTTATATTCTGTAGTTAACATTCCAGAAATGATAATCATCAAAATAAGTGGCAAATGAAACCAAAGTGTATTGAGGATTAAATAGATTAGAAGATTTCCGTTTAAAAGATTTCCTTCAAAAAAAAACGAATCTTTTAAATTACTTAATAATATATCTATAATTGTAGCTCCTTGATAATAGGCACCAATCAATACCAATAACTCAATTAAAAAAATGGCTCCTAACGCATAATACGTTTTACTCTGTTTTAAAAGCTTATAAATTTCTGTGGCAAGAAGGTTTCTCATAGGTTGGCTGACTCAAATAAGTTGTCAAAATTAATTTCTGGCACACATGCAGTTATATAAATATTCTCTTCGGTTAATTGTTGCAATAAATTTGGTACTTCCTGCTGAGAAATTAAAACCGTTGCACTATTCTTTTTTATTACTGAAGAAAACTGTTTTAAAGCAGTTGATTTTTCAATCCCCGAAGCATACACGGTGAACGAAGTTGTATTCTCTGCTATTATTTTTTGGGTTTCTCCACTGCTTATAATAGCACCTTTATTGATTACATAGAGTGTATCACACAATTTACTTAATTCTTCAATAAGGTGAGAGGCTATTATTATTCCTATTTTTTCTTTGGTTACCAATTCTAAAATTAACTTTCTAATAGCCTTTATTCCTATAGGATCTAATCCAGAAAAGGGTTCGTCCAATATTAAACATTCTGGATTATTAAGCAAGGAAATGGCTATGCCTAAACGCTGTTTCATTCCCATAGAAAAATTCTTTACTGGATCGGTTCTATCTAATGGCAATCCTACTTTTTGTAAGCTTTCTTCTATTTCTATTTTACCATAGTTTAATCCTTGGATTTTGGAAAACACTTTAATATTTTCCTTTGCATTAAGGTATTCATATAATGCAGGTTTTTCTATAATTCCGCCTAAAGGTTTTTCTTTTTCAGAATAAATTTTTAAGCTCCCACTATCTTGTTTTACTAATCCAAAGAGAATTTTAAATAAGGTTGTTTTTCCCGCACCATTTTTGCCAAGTAACCCTACAATTTCTCCAGCGCTACATGAAATATTTACATCTTTTAAAGCGACTACTTTTCCGTACTTTTTAGAAATTCTTTCTGCAGATATTATCATAAATCAGTTTCTAATTGTAGATTTCTAAAATCAAATTTTGATTCATAATTTTTTTCAAGAAAAGTACGCGACCAAAAGCTTTTTCTAAATAAAAACAAAGGCTCTCTTACCATAAAATAAGGAATAAAATGATACCATTTTACACCTCTAGAATGGTAATATGCCTTTAAATTTTCTTCTATTCCCAGCTCTTCAGCAGCAACTTCTGCAGCCATGCGCTGGCATTTAGAACCTAAATAAGTCTCTGCAATTCTCGCATTAAAACCATACCTATAAAACTGATCTTTTGCTCTTTTATAATTTTGATATCTAGACCAACCATCCATAATTACCAAATAAATATGAATAAAAGAAAATAGAAAACACCAGATCCAAAATAACTTCCAAATCAAAGAAGAACCTTGTAATGATTCTTGTAAAAACTTCCAGTAGATCCAAGATTCAAGTACAAAAAGAAATAAAGATAAATACAATAACCTTCCTACTCTTAAATAAGAAATAATTGGGTGGGGTTGTAACGGAAGCGCTTTAAAAGACAAGATATACTTTAGTTTATAATCAACAAAAAGACAACATTATTCACTATCAAAGATAACAATTCATACGTAATTGAATTACTATTTTTGATTAATAGAAAATTATTTTCAAGAAAGAGAATTCCTACTATAAAGAGTGAGGTTTTAAAATAAAATCCTGTTAAACTCTAATTTCATTATAAAAAACAATTTTTTATCAATATATTGTTTCAAACTATCAAAGAGAATATGCACCCAAAATTAAGAGCTTTTATTAGCTTAATTTACATAATTGTTACAATTCACTACAGCTATTCACAGCAACAAAGTAACACCGATTCTATCCTGCCTTTTGGTCAATTAAACAATTATAATATAGAGCGCTATTTAAGTGAATATATAAAATTTGCCTCCGTTAGCGGGGAAGAAAAAAAAGCTGGAGAATGGCTAAAGAACATTTGTAAAAACAGTGGTTTGCATATCCAACAAATGGGAAATAAAGATGCACAATACAACTTTACAGCTTCACTTTATCCTCTTTCTAGTAAACTTCCAAATATTGTTTTTCTAAATCATATTGATGTTGTTCCTGCAGGCGATTTATCCAAATGGAAATACCCTCCTTATTCTGGAAAAATTACTGACACCGAAATATGGGGTCGCGGTTCTTGGGATAATAAAGGAAACGCGATTATGCAATTATTTAGTTTGGTAGAGATAATGAACAAATACAAAGGGCAACAACTCCCATATAATGTAACATTCTTAGCTGTTTCATGCGAAGAAACTCAATGCAGAGGCGGCGCAGAATACGTTATCGAAAACTACTTAGATTTGCTCAACCCAGCAGTAGTAATTGGAGAAGGCCCTCCAGCCATTAAAGGAGCTTTACAAACCAGACCCGACACTGCTGTTTTTCCAATTTCGGTTGCTCATAAAAGAGCTTTGTGGTTAAAATTAACTTTAAAAATAAATACCTCAGCTCATGGTTCGGTAACTCCTTTACGCTATGCCAATAGAGAAATGGTAAAGGCTTTAGATAATTTATTGGGGAAACATCAAAAAGCAGTTTATACAGATTTAAATATTAAAATGCTTAAAGATATTGGACAATTAGAGAAAGGACTTACAGGTTTTGCTATGAGGCACCCTAAAATATTTAGAATGTTTATTACTCCACAACTGAGGAAACAACCAGAGCTATTTTCTGTTTTTTCTAATACAATTACTCTTACAAGTCTTGAAAGTAATAACGATGTTGTTAACGTAATTCCAAGCGAGGTAACAGCTTTATTAGATTGTAGGCTATTACCAGAAGCTAATAAAGATAAATTTCTGGCCAATTTAAAAAAGCGTCTAGATAATGACGATATTGAGGTCTCCACCATTTATTCCATGCCTAAAATGAAATCTTCTGACGATAAAAGTATTTTTTATAAAAACTTAAAAACTGCTATTTCAAAGACGTATCCTGAAAATGATGTAATTACTATTTTATTACCTAACACAAGTGATGCTGGGGTTTTTAGAGCCAAAGGTATAGCCACTTACACTACTGTTCCTATTAGCTTAGATATGAGTTACCTCGATAATATCCATAGTGAAAATGAACGCATTCCAAGAGGTGTACTTCATAAAGGAAAAGAAACATATACAAATTTTATTGAGGAATGCATCACAGAGAATAAGGAGAAAGAAAAAAAGAAATTCTTAATTTTTAATTTAAATGATAAATCAAAAGACAACTAAACCATGAAAATTTGCCTACCTTATTTTATACTTTTCCTTTCTGTATTTTCTATTGAAACGACGCTAGCGCAACAAAAAATAATTCCTTTATATGAAGGAGAAATCCCAAATAGTACAAATACTAAAGAGGATGAAAAGCAGGAAGAAAATGAAATTCTATGGATTACAAATGTTCAAAAACCTACATTAGAAGCTTATTTTCCTTCCAAAAGAAATACTAATGGAAAAGCGGTTATTATTTGTCCAGGCGGAGGTTACCACGGGTTAGCATACGATTGGGAGGGTACAGAAATAGCTCAATGGTTTAATACAAAAGGAATAACCGCATTTGTGTTAAAATATAGACTTCCTGTTGCCAATAATGTAACTAATAAAAGTGAAGCTCCACTTCAAGATGCCATTAGAGCCATT
This sequence comes from Galbibacter sp. L-19, assembly GCF_056857615.1. Classification (NCBI taxonomy): domain Bacteria; kingdom Pseudomonadati; phylum Bacteroidota; class Flavobacteriia; order Flavobacteriales; family Flavobacteriaceae; genus Galbibacter; species Galbibacter sp. L-19. Next base: position 5,257 of record NZ_JBSXNL010000019.1, on the reverse strand, counting down.
CAGATTGTACGTAAAAATGCTACTTCATGGAATTTAAATGAAGATAAAATAGGTATTATGGGATTTTCTGCTGGAGGGCATTTAGCTTCTACACTAGGAACTCATTATAATACGGATACAAAAATTCCAAACGACCCTTATAAAAATATAAGTGCGCGTCCGGATTATATGATTCTTATGTATCCTGTAATTACAATGAAAGAAAAATATACCCATATGGGATCTCGCAAAGCGCTTATTGGTAATAATCCAAGCGAGGAAATTATAGAAAAATACTCTAATGAACTACAAGTAACTTCAGAAACTCCTCCTACTTTTATTGTACATAGCGCAGACGATGGCGGCGTTCCTGTTGAGAATAGTTTGGATTTTTATAAGGCTTTAAAAGAAAATAATGTTCCTTCTGAAATGCATTTATACCCAACTGGAGGACATGGTTTCGGGCTGGGGTTGGAAAATAATCACCTTAAAAGTTGGACAGACAGATTAAATGAATGGCTTATTTTTTTAGACGAAAAATAAATGCTAGTTAAGAGAAATTAACTCCCTTTGGTAAGCCCACTAGACATTCAAAGGAAACAAATTAACTCATTCCAACGCAGAGCCCTTCAATAAACTCAGAACAGGCTTGGGAATTAGACCCTATTCTCTATGAGGAATTAAAAGCATCTTAAAAAAAAGCCTCGAATCACTAAGGTTCGAGGCTTTTATCATTTACAATCCGCTTATATAGCTTCCATATGGATCTTTAAACTGATACCCTTCTGTAAAACGGTGTTTACTTAGCTTTTTAAACTCTACTAATCCCCATAAAAGGAATTCTTTTAAGAAATATGCATCTTCTTTATTTATATCGGCTTGATGTTTTTGTATTAAATCCTCTAATGGTTTAATATCATTTAATGTCTTTTTATAATCCTCATCAGAAACATCATCTAATAGTTCAAAGCCAGAACCTTCAAAAAACCATGTTACCACATCATCATATGGACTTGGCGCATTGGGACGCTCTAATTTATCTATTTTTGGAAAATATTGAGGGAATATTGTTTTAATAGCATTTCCTATTAACTGATGCGCTACATAAGCAGCCCCCTCCTGCTCTCCTTCATATACTAATTCTACTTTTCCTGTAATGGCAGGAATAACCCCCATAAAATCGCTCAATCGGATACTCGTTTTACTTTCTCCATTACGCAACATTCTACGTTCTGCTGTGCTCATCAAGTTTTCAAAAGCCGAAATACTCAAACGTGCACTTATCCCACTTTTATTATCTATGTATTCACTATTTCGAGCTTCAAAACCAATTTGCTCCAATACATCATATACCATTTCAGAAACATAAATATTACTTTTCTGCTCCTCCTCTAATTTGGCTTCTTGCTTGGTTATTTTCTTAGCAACTTCAATAGTTTCAGGATAATGTGTTAAAATTTGCGACCCAATTCTATCTTTTAATGGGGTTACAATACTTCCTCTATTGGTATAATCTTCAGGATTGGCTGTAAAAATAAACTGAAGATCTAACGGCAACCTCAGCTTAAAACCTCTAATTTGAATATCTCCTTCTTGAAGAATGTTAAACAAGGCAACTTGAATACGAGCCTGTAAATCGGGGAGCTCATTAATTACAAAAATACTTCGATTGGCACGTGGTATCATTCCATAATGAATTACACGGTCATCGGCATAAGAAAGTTTTAAATTAGCTGCTTTTATCGGGTCAACATCTCCTATTAAATCGGCTACAGTTACATCTGGAGTTGCCAATTTTTCATAAAAACGTTCACTTCTATGAACCCATACAATTCTTGTATCATCGGCATGTTCTTCAATTGCTTTTTTAGCATATCTAGAAATCGGATTTAATGGATCATCGTTAATTTCTGATCCTTTTACAGCCGGAATCCATTCATCCAATAGGTTTACCATTTGGCGTGCTAACCTAGTTTTTGCTTGTCCTCTAAGTCCTAATAAATTAATATTATGTCTTGAAAGAATAGCACGTTCCAATTCAGGAATTACCGTACTTTCATAGCCATGAATGCCTTCAAAAGTAGTTTCTTTATTCTTTATTTTCTGGATGAGATTATCTCGTAATTCGTCTTTTATACTTTTCGATTTATAATCAGAACGGAGTAACTCCCCTAGCGTTTTTATTTTTTGTATTTGCATGTCTTATCTATTCCTTTATCTTGATTTTTCCTGAAAGGGTTAACTTCTCGCAAGCTTAACCTAATTAGGAAAACTATATTGAATACTATTAATTTTTTATTTACCTTCCTCAAAAATTTCCCTGAGGTTATTGTTTTTTTCTTCTAATTTAGTTTACCGAATTCGCTTTTTACGATTGGATTCATAATCTTCAAAAATCATTTCTCCTAAACCTTGTAATCCTGTAAAAAATGCCTTCCCCTTATTAGCTTCTGTAAATTGACGGATAAACTGCATTAAATAAGGATCTTGAGCTATCATAAAAGTAGTTATAGGAATATGAAGCTTACGAGCTTGTTGCGCCATATTATAGCATTTATCAACAATATAAGTATCTAATCCTACGCTATTCATATAATAATCGCCATTGGACTGCCTTATACAACTCGGCTTCCCGTCGGTAATCATAAAAATTTGTTTATTAGCATTACGTTTTCTGCGAAGAATATCCATAGCCAACTGTAATCCAGCTACAGTATTTGTATGATAAGGCCCTACTTTTAAATAAGGCAAATCCTTAATAGAAATTGGCCAAGCATCATTTCCAAAAACAATAATGTCTAGGGTGTCTTTTGGATATCTTGTGGTAATAAGTTCGGCTAATGCCATTGCCACTTTTTTTGCAGGGGTAATTCTGTCTTCCCCATATAAAATCATACTGTGACTAATATCAATCATGAGCACGGTACTCATTTGAGCTTTGTAGTGCGTTTCTTCAACTATTAAATCACTTTCATTTAAGGTAAAATTATTCAGTCCATTATTTATTTGGGCATTTCGCATACTTTCCGTCATAGAAATACGCTCTAAAGCATCTCCAAATTGATAACTCCTAAAATCGCCCGTATGCTCATCTCCCCTTCCCGTGTGTTTGGTACGGTGATTTCCACTTGCACTTTTCTTTAATTTTCCAAAAATTTGATTTAAGGCATGTTTCCGAATTAATTGCTCTGTTTTTGCGGTAATTGAAAACTTTCCTTCAACATCACCATTACCGCCTCCTTGACTATTAGGGTCAATTTCTTCTTGAATAAATCCTTTTTTCTTAAGGTCTTCAATAAAATCATCAATTGTATAATCGGCATCCGTGAGCTGATATTCAACATCCAGTTCACGCAGCCAATCTATTGCTTCATCAAAATCTCCAGAAGTATGTGTAATTAATTCCTTAAAGATTTCGAAGAGTTTATCAAACGGAGATTGTTCGGGAGCTTCATATTTAGTAAATACAAAACCTTTTCTTTTTAATTTATTCATAGCTCCATAAAATTAATCATTTTTATAGAGACTATAAAGATCCAGCTTATTTAAAATGTTATAGTTTTGATAAAAATACACTTACAATTAACGCTGTCTATTTCTGTCTACACAAAGCAGAAATAAGTCTCTCAAGGATTAAAGCCTCTTAATTTCTTCTTGTAGTGCTATTAATTGCTCCATATAAACTTGTCTGATTTCTTCTACATAATGTCTAGAACGAAAATGTCCAGCTTCATAATTAGCAATTGCTTTTTTTATATAAGTTAACGCTTTTTGTTTCTCGTTCTTATCCTTATAAACTGTAGCCAAATAATAATTTGCATCTGCACTAAGTCCTTTATTATACAACAGCATTTTATTAAAGTTAACCTCCGCCATCTCCAATTGTCCTAACTCGTACTGAGCAATTCCTAGATATAAAAAAGCAGATGGTTCAATCCAATCTTCGGTTAATGTTTTGAGTTCAATACCTATATGCTTCGTAAAAAAATCGAGTGCTTTTTCATAATCATTAAGACCAATATAAGCTATCCCTCTCCAATAATTTACACTATGCCCTTGAGGAGCGTCCACAAAATTAGGTGTTAAAACATCACTTGCATTAAAATCTATAATAGCTTTTTTATAATCTCTATAAAAGTATAAATACAAATATCCACGCATGGGTTGCCATGTATTTGGGTCGCACGCTATAGCCTTGTCAAATAATGGTTTCCATTGGTATGCCATTCCACGTTTTAAATAAGGAACAGATTTTTCTCGAATTGCATCACAGTGTAAAGAATCGAGTGCTATTATTTCATCCAAAAGAGTTTGTGAAGCGGGACTTCCTTGTATAGGCTTATTTGATTCCCATTTTTCATCAGCTAATTCTTTACGCTCTTCAACCGTTAAATCAGAATAACTGGATGATGTACAACTCCAGAGAAAAACAAACAAACCACTAAGGCAAAATTTCAACAACTTCTCCATTCTCTATCTTATAAATTAAATACATATAGTAATTTGCGTTTTCGTAAAATAAATTCCAATTATCTGGTGAATGAGTTAGTGTTATTAATTGCTCAACCATCCCATCTGATAAATCTATCTTTTCAAACTCTAAATTCAATTCATTTACTTCCATATCCCCAACTTCTCCTTTGCAATTTATATGAAATCTTAAATTTAGATATCCAGTATCTAGATACCCTTTATTTGTATAATTTGAATTGATTTTTTGCTTGAAACTGTATTTGCTGTTTTTGTATATTTTAGGAGCCGCACTGCAATATGTTCCTATTACTCCAACATCTTTACACAACTCAAAAGAATTATTTTTTAGAATGTCTTCGGGATAAATATGACCAATTGTATAAGGATACTTTTCTTCATTTATATTGAATTTCCCATAAAAATTATAATAAATATAACCAATACCGATAGCGAGGATCAAGTCAAAAAGTTGTGTGTAAATAGAAGTAAAATTCGATCTTTGTAAAAAAAAGACTTGCATTGGAATTATCATTAGACCTATTACGTTTTATCCTCCCTGAATTATTAGTCAGTCACTTTACAATAGCTTCCCACGAAATAGAAAAAGGAACGCTTCATTTGTATTTTGAAGAAAAGAAAGATACTCCTAGAGAAGAAAAGCACAGGATCTTGATAGCTCATGGTTTTCATAAAGAGCTTGTTGTTCAGGACTTTCCATTGCGTGGCAAGAATGTTTATTTACATATCAAGCGCCGTCGATGGCTTGACAAAACCACAGGGCAAGCCGTGCATCGAAATTGGGATT
>NZ_JBSXNL010000018.1:0-20583 GCF_056857615.1 Galbibacter sp. L-19 | reverse complement strand
ATAAGTAAATATGCCAACGACAGCGCCAGCAATAAGGACAAAGACCAACACACGAGTAATCCCCTTTTTAAGATCAGCATTCTCTCCGAAGAAATGTCCTGCATTGAATAAGAATCCCACCAAGAATATCACTCCAAGGATTATGGGAAATATGGTTCGAATGGTATTTGAAATATCATTGACTGAATCTTCAATTCCTCCAATCTGCGCCAATATGGTATTGGAAATCAGCAGGAATAATAGCGTGAAATAAGTTGCTCTTTTCATAACGGAACGGTTTAAATTTTTGATTCGTTTTCGTTAGTTAAAAAGTACAACTATTAAACACTTAAAATACTTATAATCAATTATTTGTTAATAAAATATAGCTTAAAATCAATTACTACTATTTGATAATAAAATGACTTAAACTATAGGATTTTTGAGAAGCTATTTGTTGATATGTATGGATGCCGTATTTTTACAATTGGAAAAAAAGGGCGATTTTGAGTGTACTAAACACAATTTTTTCATAAATAACCATAGAAATACGCATTGCAATCGATATACATGATCAAATAGCATCCTTACCAAAAGCAGCTGGTGTTTATTTTTTTTATGATGCTAAAAAAACTATTATATACATTGGAAAGAGTATCAATATCCAACAGCGTGTAAAACAACATTTTTCAGGGAAGGATCGCAAATCTCAAAAGCTACAACACTTTACCGACTATGTGAGTTATGAGCTTATGGGAAGTGAACTTATATCATTGCTCTATGAGTCACACCTTATTAAAAAACACCATCCTATTTACAACCGTTCGCAACGCCGAAAAATTTATCAATATGGGTTGTTTCTATCGAATACGAATGGATATCAAGCCTTAACTATTGGAAAGATTGCCTCAGTGTCCAAAGTAATTACTACGTTTTCCACCCTGAATGAAGCCAAAGAAATGCTTTTTCGCATTACAGAGAAATATCAACTTTGTCAGAAAATTAATGGGTTGTATAAAACAAAATCATCTTGTTTTCAATACCAACTCAAAATGTGCTTTGGTGCTTGTCTATCCATGGAAGCTCCAGATAGTTATAATCAGCGTGTAAATGAATTTGTAAGCAAAACCAAGCTTCAAGACTACACGAGTCTAATCGAGCTAGAAGGGAGAACAGAAGATGAACTGGGATTGGTATACATTGAAAATGGGAATTACAAAGGCTTTGGTTTTTGTCCAATGAACACTCCAAAACAAACGCAATTAAAGTTTATAACCCCATATGAAAACAATCGTGATATTCAAAGAATCCTAGTGCGGTATGTAACCAATCGACCCTAAAACAATTCAAATTCAATTACAATCATAAAACAATTCTTATACAAACCTCGGATCCTGCACATAGGTTTCTTTTCGCATTTTAATTACCTCGATACTCAAGTATCCAAACTCACTGACCACTTTACCATAGATACGATATACCCCAATTCCTTTAAACTTATATTTTTGGGCAATGACTGGAAATAATACCACATCAAAGACAAGTCCATTACTATCAATAAAAGTAGCAAAAAACATTTCTTTTTGATTGCTGGTACGCGCATATTTCGTAGTCACTAAATACCCATAAATATCAATTTTACGGTTTAAATACCGTGGCATATCAGCAGCACTTAGAGAGCTTTCTGGTATTTCTAACAATAATTCAAATGGACGTTCTAAGGTAAACCCAAGTAATTCCAATTGATCAAAGGTCATTTCTAAACTCGTGGTTTGTAATACAGGAACGTTATGAGAACGTTGTTGCAATTTAAAAAGCGGATATTGGGTGTCAAAGCGTTGGAGATGTCCTAAGGTAAAATGCGCTTTCCATAGCAGTTCGTATTTATCAATTCCTGTAAAACTAAATGCTCCAATACGAATTAAAATACTCAGTTGTTCAATGCTTATGGTTACGCGATCCATAAAATCTTCTAAGCTTAAAAATTCACCATTATGCACTCGCTCCTTAAGAAGCCGTTGCGCACAACGCGCTTCAAAATCTTTTAGGAACATAAATCCAAGATAAATAGCCTTACCATCAATAACGGTTTCTATAGCGCTTTTATTCACACAGGGTAAATGAATAACACCCCCAAGCATTTCTGCCTCATAGAGATAGATTTCAGGACGGTAAAACCCACCCCCATTATTGAGTACTGCTACCATATATTCCAAAGGATAGTAAGCTCTTAAATACAAACTTTGATAACTTTCCACGGCATAAGAAGCAGAATGCCCTTTGGCAAAGGCATACCCTGCAAAGCTTTCTATCTGTTTCCATACTTCAAAAGTTAAAGCATCCTTATACCCTTTATGGCGACAATTCTCAATAAATTTTTGTTCTACTGCTTTGAATTCTTCTCTGGAGCGGTATTTACCACTCATCCCTCTACGAAGCACATCAGCTTCTCCTAAAGACAGTCCTGCAAAATGATGCGCTACTTTAATTACATCTTCTTGATAGACCATCACCCCATAGGTATCTGGCATGATCGATAAGAGTACTGGATGTGCTTGTTTGATACGTTCTGGATCATGGTGCCTAAGGATATACTCTCGCATCATTCCACTTTGGGCAACCCCAGGTCGTATAATAGAACTAGCAGCAACCAGTCCTAAATACGTATCCACTTTTAATTTACTAATCAACATCCGCATTGCTGGAGATTCCACATAAAAGCATCCCATGCATTGCCCATGACTTAACATAGTATTGATCTTTTCATCCTTTTTAAAGCGTTGTACTTCATGAATCTCGACATCTAATTCTTTCCCCTTGTTATAACGAATAATCGCCAAAGCTTCCTTTATTTTAGCGAGTCCTCTTTGTCCCAAAATATCGTATTTATGTAACCCTACATCTTCAGCTATATGCATATCAAATTGTACCGTAGGGTAGCCCTTAGGGGGAAGAAATGTGGCCGAAAAATAAGAAAGTGGCTTTTCACTAATCAAAATCCCACTCGCATGCACACTGATATAATTAGGCATTCCTTCAATAAGCCTTCCATATTGAAGCACTAATTTCGACCATTGATCCAAACTTGCTAAAGTAAAATCCCCCCTACTTAAACGATCGATATCTTCCTTCGGAAGTCCAAACACTTTTCCAAGTTCCCTAACGACTCCTTTGTATTTAAAAGTCACATAGGTTCCCATAAGCGCTACATGGTTATAGCGCTCAAATATATACCGAGTTACATCATTGCGATCCCGCCAGGAGAAATCAATATCAAAATCAGGAGGGGTACTACGAAACAAGTTCATGAATCGCTCAAAATATAAATCTAACTCCAAGGGATCTACATCGGTTATTCCTAAGAGGTAAGCCACAATACTATTGGCACCACTCCCCCGCCCTACATGAAAATATCCCTGTTTTTTAGCATAGCTGACAATATCGTAATTGATTAAAAAATAAGCCACAAAATCCATTTGATGAATCAATGCTAGTTCTTTTTGCATTCGCTTAGATGCAGCATGTGAATCATCAGGATACCGATAACCAAGTTGTTCAAGGCACAAGTTTTCTAAGAGTTCTTGATCCTTTTCTCTACTACCTGTATAAGTGTGTTGATTCTGACTTTGCTTTTCTTTTGAAAAATCAAAAGAAACCTTACATTGTTTTAAAAGCAAAGCGGTGTTTTCTAAAATAAAAGGATACTCCCGAAACAATGCATACACGTTATCCATTGGATACATAACATCATCAGGACTGCCTTGTTCAGCTACTGAAAGCTTGCTCAATAAGGTATTATTAGCAATGGCTCTTAAAAGTCGATGCGCATTAAAGTCTTTTTTTGTTCTAAAAGAGACAGGCTGTTGAAAAACCAGCTTATCTTGGTACTTTATGTATTTAGAAAAAGGTAACTTCTTAAGGTCTTTCACAGAAATTCCAATATACTCATAAGGCTTCAATTCCGTTAACTCCCATTCCAATACTTTTTCAAAAGGATAAACTACAAAAGCATTTAAAAAGTCAGGAGCGCGCTCAAATGTTCTTTCCCCTTGATGTAAATAATCTGATAAAAAGGTATTCAGTTCTTGAAACCCTTCATTATTTTTTGCAAGTCCTACAAATTGCTGATCAACCCCATTTCTAAAATCAATCCCAACGACTGCATGCATATGAAATTCCTCTGCTTTGCGAAGAAAATTCAAACAGGCCGAAGTATTATTAATATCTGTAAGCGCTATGTACTTTACATGATTGGCTACCGCTAATTCCAAAAGTGTTACTTCTGAAAAAGTCCCATAGCGCAAGCTGTAATATGAATGACAATTTAAATACATTGCTTTACTGTTTTCTATGTGCTAATACCGTAGGTGGTTGTCCATTAAAAGGATTCTGCATTCGACCAATAGTTCTAGCACCCATGGAAGCAGCTCGAATCACACTTTTATCACCATAACGCAAGCGTATATTATCCATAGCTTGGTATAAATTGATCATCTCTTCCGTGTCTTCGAACAAATGGATTTGATAATTTCCGTGTACTAAATGACTAAAACGAACTCCGATGAGTCGTACTAAAAGTCTTCGATTGTATAGTTGATGAAATAATTCCAATACTTTAGCAATTAGGATATGGTCAGCACTCGTATAGGGAATCTTCAATTGCTTGGAGACCGTCTGAAAATCAGAATACCGAAGTTTTACAGCAATACATGCGGTGAGTTTTTCACCACGTCGAAGCTGATAAGCCAAGTTTTCTGTCATAGCAGTTAACAAACCTTTAAGCATAGCCACATCAATGGTGTCTCGGTCAAAGGTTCGCTCGGTAGAAATGGATTTGCGCTCTGAAAAAGGAATTACTGGGGTGTTGTCTACTCCACAGGAGCGTTCCCATATGGTTAATCCGTTTTTTCCAAGTACCGTATACAACATTTCTTTGGGCATCTCTTGTAAAGTTCGCACCTGTTTAATTCCTAAATTTCGAAGTGTTAAAAAAGTCTTTTCCCCTATCATTGGAATCTTCCGAATGGAAAGTGGCGCTAAAAAGGGACGTTCAAACCCTGAATCTATTTTTAATTGATTATTAGGCTTGGCTTCACCTGTGGCTACTTTTGACACAATTTTATTTACCGATAGCCCAAACGATATTGGAAGTCCAGTTTCTTTGATGACTTTTTTCCGCAATTCTGATGAAAACTTATAAGAACCAAAGAACTTATCCATCCCTGATAAATCGGCATAGAACTCATCAATACTCGACTTCTCAAAAAGTGGAACACTTTCCTTAACAATATCGGTTACCAGTTCTGAGTGTTGGGTATAGACACCAGCATTCCCTTTGATCACTATAGCTTCTGGACACAGCTGTTTTGCCATCTTCATGGGCATCCCGCTATGTACTCCATAAGCTCTAGTCTCATAACTACAGGCAGCTACAACACCACGATCGCTTATACCACCTACTAAAAGAGGACGCCCCTGCAAGCGACTATCAATCAAGCGCTCTACGGAAACAAAAAATGTATCCAAATCCAAATGAAGAATTGTGCGTTCCATCTTTATTATTTTTTACAAAATTAGGAATAATTCCATTTTATTGGATTATTTCCATTTTTATTTATGAACAATTCTAAATTACAGCACTTGTATATCTAACAAATCAACCTTAACTTTATGATAAACTGTTAGATATGTGTTATCATATTTCACAAAGGCAAAAGAATCCAGAAAAGATTGCAGCTATTTTTGATGTGGAAACAATAGTAGAGGAATCACATATTCCTGTTCATTATCATTTAAATGGATTTTCCCATGGTCGACTCTTAGTCATTACAGAGGAGAATCCTGATGAAATTCAATTAGCTACTTGGGGAATAGCACCTCCAAACTATTCAGAAGAACTCCAAGCCTACTGGAAAAAATATACAGGCGGTACTTTAAACACCCGGGATGATAAATTTTTTCAAAACTATTACAATTGGAAAGATGAAGCGCTCTTAGAGCATAAATGTTTAATTCTCATCGATGGGCTCTATGAACCCCATAAACCTAAAGATGGCAAAACGATTCCCTTCTTTTTTGAACGTCCCAATAGTGAAATGTTCGCTCTTTTTGGCATCTACACTAAACAGAAAAATCAACTCACTTGCTCCGTAATCACTACTACTGCTGACCCCTTATTTGAAAAGATACACAATGGTGCTAAACGTATGCCCATGTGTATTGATCCACAAGACAAAGATTATATGCTAAGACTCCAAACTGAAGAAAGCCTAAAAGAAGAATTCAGCATCTTCAAATCCATCCCATTAAATACCTACCCCGTAAGCAGCGATGTCCTTAATTCTCATATTGATTCGGATACCTCAGAAGTCATAAAAGAAGTAAATTACAAGGAATTAATGTAGACTAAAAACATATAAATACAACAAAGCATATCGAGAGAAAGACAAACCTTTTGTAAGGATTAAAAACTTTAATGTTAGCACCGGCTTAGCTATTATTCATAATCATTGTTTAAGATTGTGAATTTTTAATTAAATAATGCTCTGTATTGCAAGGGTGTTTGTTGTGTGTTTTTCCTAAACATCGTACTAAATGATTGCGGATGCTCAAATCCCAAATCGTACGCTATTTCCTTTACACTCAAACACGTGGTCGAAAGTAGTTGTTTTGCCCTATCTATTATACATTCTTGAATATGTGTTTGCGCATTTTTCCCTGTACTATTTTTCAATAGATCACTCAGATAATTAGGAGATATATTGAGCTTTTCTGCAAAAAAGTTAACTGTAGGCAGCCCCGAATGTATTGCTTCATTTTTAAGATAATTTTCAATCAACCCTTCCAATTTAACCACGATATCATTGTTTACTTTCCTCCTAGTGAGAAGATAACTGCAATAAATTAAGTCAAAATAAATTTCCAATTATAACGAACTCGATTCTAAGAAAAGTAAAAAAATAGATTTATTATGGAGAATAAACAACTCATGCATTCTAAAGGTTCTCTAGAAAAGAAATCGCTTTCTTTTTAAAATATAACCAACTGTTATTTTCTCTTATCCTTACTTTTTTTATCAAAAGCTACCAGATTAAATAGCTCACGCATTCGAGAGCGTACACGGTTTCCATACCGTGCCTCCAGTTCTTTTGCATTTAAATTAGTGGTGGCATGTGTTTTTACCTTATGCCCCATCAACAATTCATGTCTTGATAACAAGATCTCTCCCAACACATTACAATCCTTTCCAAAATGGCGTCCAATAGGTTCTACTCCTAGATCATCAAAACAATAAAATCGGTGATCTCCATATTGTTCAATTATTCGGTACCCGATATTGTTAAATCCAAAAACGATATTTCGAGAAGGAATAAGCTCATACGGCTTTTGATGGGGTACTAAATAACGCATCAGTTTCATCAAACTGGTTTTTCCACACCCTACAGGCCCGGATAGTAAAAGCCCTTTCCCGAGATCAATTCCTAATTTCTTACAAGAAGCTTCATCTTTGATGTAATACACAAAAAGCTTGTACAAAATACTGTGATCTTCTTTGTAAATCTGAAACTTCTTTCCAAATAAAAGTTTTCCTTTGGCATCAAGGTATATCAGCATTTTTTTAAAATCATACAAAACAAGTCCCCCACGAAATTCTCCCAGATGAAATTCAACACCTCCCTCCCTTATGATATGTGGTTGATACTTTCTCACAATGGCTCGTTGTAATTTTTATCCGTACTAATTTTTAGGTGATCCAAAAATTGGCCAACAGGCTGTTTGGTTTTATTAGTTCGCAATTTTTTAAATTCAAAATTCTCAATAAAATTATGTTTGCCCGTGTTTTTATACTTTTCTAAAGTTTGTATAGGTTTGTTAATAGATACCACGGCTGGTTCATTACTTGTCCCTATATTGGTACGCCTAGGGTACATAACTTGTCTATCGGTTGTCCCAAAAATGGTCATGCAAATCATACTCCCTTTAAATGGATTATGTGAGGGGTTGTATTGTAAATACCCCCAACAATCCAATTCTTTTATACACCGATGATAGGTAGTTTTGGATCCTATCTTTGAAAGTAGCATAACTTCCCCTCTTATTACATGAAAACTTCGCATAAAATGTGCGGCATTCCACAATTGGAATAAAGCCATATACAAACTAATATGTGTCGGGTTTAACCGATTATCTTCAGTGAACTTTTCATAGGTAGCATTAAGCTGTTTAATGTAATTTACTCCTGCTCCCATACGCTTAAAATCCGTTTCTAATTTTATTGTTTTCCAACACTTGCATAATCTCCTTATAATCGTAATACAACACCCCTCCTATTTTGGTATACGGCAGTGTCCCATTGATTCGTAAATTTTGGAGTGTCCCTGGTGAAATTCCCAACAGTTCGCGCACTTCATTGGATTTGAGCCACTTTTTAGAAGGCGTTCCGTTTTGTTCCTGTAATACTTGTTTGATCGCATCCAACAGTTCCAATTTAAACTGATACAGATCTTCGGTAGTAATAATTGTTGCTCCCATAAAATTTGTGTTTGTTAAAAACAAAGCCGCCATTTGAAAACGTATTTATAAACCAATGACGACTTTGTCATGATTTGACTTTCATGATACAAATTTGGATGGAGTCTATGAGAATCTTTCGGTATAGGTTCGTAGTTACGAATACATTTTAACACTTTTTATTTGGGGTACTTTTGGTTAATTTGACTTCCTTATTTACATTCATGTGCAAGAAACCTAATCAATTTTATCTTTTTAGTATGTCGAATAAAAAATCGTAGTGCCATCGTAGTTACGTACCAATTTTCTATAAAACACCAATATAGTATCCCTAAAAAATACCATGTTTACTAAATTAACATACATTAGAAAGCATCGTCTTCTTTCATTTTTTCTTGTAAATCGGTCACCAAATCTTGTAGAAAACGTGTCCTATTTCCTTTACGGGCTTTCATCTCTGCATAGGTTTTATAAAAATTACCCAAGTTGATATGAAAAACTTTCTCTAAAATAACGGCAATACTTTTTAAGTCTTCTTTACCGTGGTTAATAGCACCATTGGAATACAGGGCATAGGTTAATTCAATAAGAGCCGTTTTAGAGGCCGTCCATTTTAGCTCTTTTCCTTTAACTCTCTGTATATAGGAATGGTTTGATTGCAGCTTTAAGTGCTGGCATTCAACCTCAATAAAGCTAGCATACAATTGCGTGGTTTTAATACGTGCCCACAACATATCATATGGGGTTGAAAAATCCCTATCCCTGTATCGGTTTTCTTTTAACTTAACATAAGCTCTTTTCTCTATTCTTGTAAAATAGTATTCATCCATATCGGTACGATTTCGATGCATATAATAAATCAGTTCGCGGTGTTTTGCGTAAAACTTATTGATTTTTCGTAATTCTTTTTTCAAAAATTGTTGTTGCTCATCAACATCTAGTTGTGGTAGTAAAAGTTGGTATGCACGTACTTTATAGAGGTAATACAAATAGGATTCTGGCCGTGTCTTTTGAGTTTTGAAAAAATGGATTTCTTCTATTTCATTTTGAAACCCATCCAAAAGCACCTTTCGTTTAAGGTGCTGTAGACATTGGTAACATAGTTCAACCCCCTCTTCTAATTGATCAAATGAGTTAAAGGATGCTAATTGTAATTGATCATATTTCTTTTGAAACCGTTCAACAATTTCTTGATACGTTTCCACCATTATCTTTTATTTAATAGTGATTTATGGAAGTGTTTACCCTTTTTTACAGCGGTACGTTCCCGATTAATTTGCTTAGGTTAAAAACGGTATGGCTACATTCTTTTTATAAAAGCACTCGGTGACATTCCTGTATACTTAGAAAAGAAAGCTGAAAAATGATGCACCGAACTAAATCCCATAGTAGTTGCAATTTCTTTGAGAGGCTTGTGTTTTTTAAAAAGGCTTTTGGATTCCAAAAGGATAGTATTCACAATGAAGTAGCGTGGAGACTTCCCACTTATTTGTTTAACGACTTTTGACAAATAATTGGTGCTTATAAATAACTTCCCTGCATAATATCCAATGCGATGCTCTTTGCCTTTATTTTCTTTTACTTCCATTAGAAATGCTAAAAATAACCGCGTTTGTCGTGAGGCTTTTTCATGGGGTTTTAGAGGCAGGTTTTCATACAATGCAAAAAACAGTAACTGCCAAGCCATGGAGAATGGTTCTTTATCCATTTCCAAAATAGATGATATTCTTTGCCTCCTATACCAAAGATACCCCAACAATCCCACTATAAGTTGCCCTTGTTGCTTGTTTAAAGAAATGACAACAAGACACTCTATCGTGCCATATAAAAACAATAACGGAAATGATACTCCAAACCTTTTTAAGGAATCAAGATCACTGACAACTACATATGCCAACTGCACATGACCATGTATATTAAGGGTAAGAGAATGAGGAATTTTAACAAGTAGACACTGTCCCCTTTTTAGGATTTGCAGATCCTTATTAATATGCACTGTTAGTTGACCTGCATGCACCAAACATAACAAATAACAGTTGTTATATTGTTTTGTAAATGCTACGTCTCCTTGGAATTGGATTATAAAAAAATCCATAGCCATTATTAAATGTGGGTTTTACCTCCATTTGCTGTAATAGGTATACTATACAAAGAGTTAAAACAGTATTCATAACTGCTTTAACCCTTGTTTATGTAATCATTCGTTATCATTGGCTACACTTAGAATAAGTGCATTGTGAATCCCTTGCGCATTGCTTTGCAAATCTCCTTCTAACCAATTGTATATGTGTCCAATGGAAATATTCCAATCCTCATCTTCCCGACCACCACCATCATCATCGTCATCATCTCCCTCACTCAGAACACTGGGGGTTGGCACCTCTTTATTTAGCTCGGTTATAAACCATAAAGTCCCCAAGAGCACTCTTTTGTCCTCAGAAGTGAATAACGGATCATTTTCAATTTCACCCCTAAAACTATCATATAATTGGGGAAGTCCACTGAAATCTTCAGCTAGTAACAATGTTTCTGTCATTGCCCGCATACGATCTTTAGCTAATATACTGAGTTGTGAATTATCCAGTATATCATTGAATCGAATCTCTGTCGAATCCCTTGAAACGGGACTAGGCAATTGCCAAAGATACTCTCCAAATGTGTCTGTACAAAGTGCAGCTATCGCTTCATATTTTTGAGTAGCGACTAACGATCCTGTTTGTGCTCCTAATAACTCCTCCTGAAGCTGATTATAATAATAAGCCAATGAATCTGTTGCTCCGGATGTAGCAGTAACCAAATACGGTGTTTTTAAGACTTCTTCTTCTATCTCTACGGATTCCTTGCTACAAGAAACCAGTATCGTCATTAAAATGAAATAGGTTTTAATTGTTTTCATGCTTTTTAGTTTTTGTAATACTGAAACTTCTATTCTTGTTCAGTTTACCCGGGTAAGCAGAATGGCAGTCATGACAAGACTACCTATTGTTTTTGAATTCCCCGTAAAACTAAAAGCTTGAAATAAGCCAAACAATCACTTCTTATTTGATTTTCCGAAAACCAACTATGATTTTCAGAAAATCATACGCCTACAAAAACCACCGAATTACTGATTTTCAAAGATTTATACTACTTTTAAGATATTAAATACTTTTTACCACTTTACTATCATAGTATGCTAAAATACTATGGTCAAATCAACCTATACAATGAAATACTACTACTTATTCTTCTTATGCTTATTTCAATATTGGGGATTCTCCCAACAAAATAAACCGATAGCTCCTGTACCTTTAACGAACCGTTCCTACGATATCCTTTTTGATAGTATCAAAAATTCGGATCCTTTAAGTGCACAACAACGAGGTTATTTAAAAGTCTTTTTGGAAAAAGCTAAGCGTGAAAACAATACTGTAGAGATTGTTAATGCATATAAAAACTACCTCCATCACGGAACAAAGAATTTACAACTAGTCTATGCTGATAGTATGATTTTAACCGCTGCCCTTGCCAAGGACACAACACTTATAGGAAGTAGTTACCTCACCAAAGGAATTGTCTATTATGGATTAAAACAACATGACAAGGCATTGGATTATTATTTAAAGGCTAATGAGCTCTTAATCAATTCCTCAGACACCTACCTGACGTACAAAACAAAATACCATCTCGGCATGGCTAAATATTTCCTAGGCTATTACCATGAAGCTGTTTCCTTATATCAAGAATGTCTGGCCTTTTTCAAAGACTCCTATCCTAGGCCGTATCTGAATACATTACATTCATTGGGGCTTTGTTACAATCAAATGAAAAATTACGCATCAGCTTCTGACATAAATACCCTCGGACTAAAGGAAGCTAAACGTATGGACATGCACGTTATGGACTCTTATTTTAAGCTCTCCGAAGGTATCAATCTATTTGATAAAGAAACCTATATACCATCTCTCAAGCTTCTTAAAGCCTCCATTAACGATTCCATTATTCTTAAAGACAGTACCAATTTGAGTATTGCCTATTTTTTCATTGCCAAGAATTATCTAGAGCAAAAACAATCAGACAATGCAATAGCATACCTTCTAAAGGTAGACCGTATCTATGAAGATACTGGATACCTCCGCCCTGACCTTAGGGAAACCTTCGAATTATTAATTAATTATTACGACTCTAAAAACCAACCCAAAGAAAAGCTTTATTATATTGAAAGACTGTTGGAATTTGATGACTTGATCAATACATACTATAGATACCTCTCCTATAAAATTCACAAGGAAAGTATCTACACTACTCAAAAATTACGGCAAGAAAAACAAAAAGCAGAGCGTCAACTTTTTATAGAAAAACACGGTAAGAGGATCTTGTATTTTGCACTCATTTTAGTAAGTATTCTCCTCATTTTTATATTTAACCGTCACCTCTATCTAAAAAAATTATACAAGAAGCGTTTTGAGCAATTAATGGCAACCAACCATAAACTTCCATTAAAAAAAACTTCAAAAGAACACCATAAAAAAACAGATTATCAATTAAACCTTGAAGTAGAAACTGATCTCTTACAGAAATTACACAACTTTGAAGATAAGAAGCGATACCTGGCTGACGATATTACGCTAGCCAAAGTAGCTGCTGATTTTGATACCAATACCAGATACCTATCCCAACTAATTTTAAAACATCGAGAAATGCGGTTCAAGGAATATGTCAACAGCCTTAAAATAGCCCATCTGATTGATCTATTAAAATCAAATACCCTCATCCGAAACTATAAATATGATGCCTTAGCCAAAGAAGTAGGATTCACAGGAAAACAAGGCTTTGTAGCAGCGTTTAAAGCAAACACAGGCATTACACCAGCATTCTTTATTGAAAAATTAAGTACAAAAAGTACCCATTAAAAATTAAAGCCTGCTAAATGTACTTTATATAAATGTAGAATATTTAGTTCTTAAAATACACGTAAAAAAACAATACTACGAAAAAAATGGTCAGATAAGGAAACTAAATTTCCCTTCTGACCAAATTTACTCTTTCATCAAGTAAATACCTATTAATGGGATGATTTTGTGTCCAGCTGATAATTTGCTAGAATATCCTCAGCCCCTGGGAAAGGAATATCATTTAATTCACACCAAGTTTCAACTTCTCCAGTTAATACTACTAGTTGTCTCTGAATATCTCTATTCGAAGGTCTTACTCCGTGGTGATGTCCTTTAAAATATACTTCCCAATCCGTTTTTACGGTTCCTTTGTATTCCTTACCCTCATAAACTTCATAAGTTAATCTAAATGAATAAGTATAACCTTTTTGCAAAGAAGACATAAGAGAAAGTCCTGAAGAAACTGATTCAGTCGAATCAATTCTATTTATAGTAGCAGGATTGATAAGTTCTGAAGCCACAGATGGTATAAGCTCTTGATTTTTTGAATTTGCATCTTTTAAAAGTTCAAAAATCTCTTTCGATCTTTTGATAAAATCTAAAAGTTCTTTATCATTAAAATCCATTTTCATCAATTGTTCCTTATACGCTTGTAAAAAAGTATTGAATGTTATTTTATCAACATCAACGCTAGATTTTACGGCAGTAAAAGTCATTGCATTTTCAATTGCAGTTGTAATTCCAGTCGCCTCTATTCTTCGCTGCCAGGCCATAATATCAAACCTTGTTATTGAAAGTCCATCTACTATTATATAGTAAGAATGCATTTCTGATTGTGTACCTTCTCCAGCACCTAAAATAGCTTCTAAGCCTCCAGTTACTAGTTCTCCAATGCCGTCAACTATTCCTTCTGCATCGCCACCTATAAATTTTTTCACCGCCCCTGTAACAGTTTCAACTAGGGTTCCAGCATTTTCAGATACATAAGCTCTTGTCTCTCCATGAAAAGCTAGTGTGTTAGTTATTGGAATTGTAGGATTTTCAGGTGTCCCAGTAGTTCTAAGCAATTGTTTTAAAGATTCTTTCTGCAAAGCATTTTTTTGCTCTGCTAATTCAAAAAGTAAATTAACTGCTAGCGTCAATTCTTTTTTCTTGTCTGTTGAGGTTTTGAAATCTTTAAAAAGACAGTTAAAAAATATAGATAAAGAGCTTGTGAAGCTGGAAGCTACACTGTCTGAAAAAGTAAAATTAGAGTATCAAAAAGAAGCCACTTTATTAAAATCAATTCCAGGTATAGGAGAGAAAACTGCATTAATGTTGTTGGTGTTTACAAATGGTTTTAAGCAATTTAAATCGGCCAGTGAACTTTGTAGTTATGCAGGTATTACACCTACCACGAGAGAGTCTGGAACGAGTATAAAAGGTAGACCTAGAATCAGTAAAATGGGTAACCCTAAACTTAGAAACTTACTATTCATGTGTAGTTTTAATGCATGTAAATATAATCGCGCATGTAAGGCGCTTTACGAGCTTATTGTTGCAAAAGGAAAGAGTAAAAAGTTAGCATTAATTGCCATGTGTAATAAACTACTTAAACAAGCTTTTGCTATTGTGAAAAATGGAATCCCTTATGATGAAAATTTTGTTTCAAGATTGAGGTAAAAACCAAAGGATTTTACCTCAGTTCTCTTAAGTTTACAATTCATTAAATTTAGCTATAAATCAGAAAGAACAAAAGAGCGGAGTAAGGTTAAGGTTACCAGTGGAACTTTTGATTCCGTCAACATTGATAATCCCCGCTCTTTTCTACTTCAATTTCGTTCAGTTCTATGAGACTTTAGATCTCGTTTTTAAGTTGTTGAAAGCAAAGTAGCCTTGTTCTTTCCAAAAATCAGTTCTTATGAGTAAAGTTACAGAAATTTACGGAATCGACATCAGTAAAGATGTATTTGACATTTATAGTGAACCCTGTGGGCATCTTCAATTTACAAATGATCCCAGAGGATTTAAAGATCTGTTGAAGCTATTGCCCGAGACCGCTTTGGTAGTGATGGAGGCTACCGGTTATTATCATTACAGACTGGCTCAGTTTCTTTATAAATCGGGAGTTTCGGTTGCTGTTGTAAATCCTTTACAGGTAAAGCGGTTCATTCAGATGAAATTGGCCAAGGTAAAAACCGATAAGAGCGATGCCAAAGCTATTTTTGAGTATGGAATGGTCAATGATGTCCCTTTGTACAATGCCTTAACCGATGTCCAAAGTGAATGCCTGCAACTCTTTAGGCTGTTGGATAGTTACGTGAAAAAGAGTACGGCAACCAAGAATAAAATCCACGGAGAAAAAGCATTGGGGATCCCATCAAAAACGGTTTTCAAATCACTTGAAAGAGATTTGAAACACTTGAAGAAAGAAATAGCATTATTAGAAGCAAGACTTTTGGAACTGGTGAAACAGGACCAACAGCATCAATTATCCTTACTACAAAGTATTCCCGGTATAGGAATGAAAACGGCCTTATTTTTAATTGTAGTGACAGATGGGTTTTCAAAGTTTGAAACGGCCTCGCAACTTTGCAGTTATGTGGGGATTACCCCAACAATACGGCAGTCTGGAAGCAGTGTACGAGGTCGAAGCAGAATTAGCAAGGTTGGGAACAAAAAGCTTAGGAACTTATTGTTTTTGGCAGCTTTTTCTGCATATAAGCACAATAAAGCGTGCAAAGCTCTTTTTGACAGAATAGTGTCCAAAGGAAAAAGCAAGAAACTGGCTTTAATAGCTGTGGCAAACAAATTGCTAAAACAGGCTTTTGCAATCGCAAAATCAGGATTGCCCTATGATGAAAATTTTGTGTCGAAATTAAACTAAAAACTTGTTTTTTAACTCAGTTCTTTGTTGTGTGTAGGTTTTTCTGAGTTCTTGCTCATTACAATTTTTATCTTTACTGGATACTATTTAAAAGTTTTTCAACCGCTACAGAATCCGCCAGCCTTGGTGCACTGCTTGATCTTATTTCTCCGTTTCCATCAATCACCGTATATTTAGGTATGGCTATTCTGTCATTTGCCCCACGGACCCCCAGGAATGAAAGTATTCTGGAATCATCCACATTTAAAAGTTTAAACTGTTCGCCTGAAGAAAGATATTCCTTTAGCGATCCTGATTTTTCCCTCAAGTCCTCCAAATCCTTTTCAACTGAAATGTATATAAATTGAACATTTCCTTGCGAGGAAAGCCGCTTCTTAAAATTGGTGGAAGCTTTAAAGTCAGCTATACAAGGGGGGCACCAGGTAGCCCAAAAATCAAGATATCTTATTTTCCCTTTTGTGCCGTCCAGTACCTCGCCTATTGTCAATGTATCGCCCTGAAGGTTCACCAGTTTGTCCTGAAGCATAGCTTCGGGCAGGCTGCTGTTCATTAAGTTTAATTCCTTCTCTATGTAGGAAATTTCCTCTAAATAAGAAGGTCTTATTAACTCATCCTTATAATCAGCTATTACTCCTTTAAAGAACTCCCGGTCTTCCTTCCCTCTACCAAAGCCTTTTCTGTGATATTCCCAGAGCAGTTTTCCCGTAGCAGTTGTCTTTAATTCCCCTTGAAGATTTTCGTCAATAAACTCAAGTTCCCTCTGTAAATTTTCTTGTGTGTATCCGGGAACCTCATTTTGAGCAAAATAGTGCCTTATGAAATCAACAAGACTGCGCTTAAAATAATCATTGTTCACCAGCTCTGGTTGTTGAAAATCCTCAATGGTCACTCCATTGAAATAAGATTCAAGGTTCAAAATTTTTTCCCCGACCATGCGCAAATCTGTGAGGACGGCGCTAATTCCATCCATGTTATTCACATAGGCATTTTCCGCGCTTTTAACTTTAACTGTTCGTGGAGCGATCAAGTTATATAAGTACTCAAATTTTAATTCCGCCCCGACCTGTTCTTTAAATGCTTCAGAAACTTCTGGATTGTCTTGAACAAAGCTGTCAAAGTAAGCTTTTCTACTGTTGTAAATTTTATCAACCTTCATTTTATACTGCTGAAGATCTCCTAGATACGGTGTTTCCGCATAGTCAGAATATGGAAGCCCGCCATAAAAATTGTAATGAGCTGCGTTTTTCCCCGAAAATTTGAAATCACCATTTATGTAATTAAGATGAATAGTATCCCCGGGGCTAACCAGGAACCTTGTCTTGTTTTTTGATACTGTTAGGTTAAAAATCTCCATGACCTGAGGGTGCCTAATTTCCTTCAGAACAAAATGAACAGAATCTCCAGACTTTTTGAAATAATCTTGCGGAAGCTCTGAAGGTTGACTGCCAATTAAGTTGGAATAATCAAGTAAGGTCAAGCCATCCAAATCGTGTTTATCATTGGTAGTTATTGTAAAAACTACAAAGTTGGAAGAGGGATTTAACGGTTCCTCTACTTCCACTTCTTCCTTTTCCACTACAGAAGACACTTCTGAAAGCTTTTCATTTTCTTTACAACTTAGAACGATCAAAAAGCATAGGAGTAAAGGAGATAGAATTATAAATGGTAGTTTCTTAATCATCTTAGTTTATTTTAAGTACATCAAGATCGGCTAACGTGTTTGTATAACAATCAGTTGCGGATCGTTTAAAACTAAGATAAATAAAATTACCGACTTTTATGCTTGCGCGGTTGTGTCAGTAGGACACAAAGCCGCAATTGTTGTTATACGGTGTGGCTGTTGCACAAGCTTTTTTTTAACCAATTTTCTAATTAAAAGAAGTTCTTTAAAACAACATATACCTAGAAAACAACAACTTACCTATTATTAAAATTTAGGATAATCCTCTTTTCTTATAAATTTAGAGTTGTGCAACAGTTACCGGTGTTAGCTACTGCCTTTTTCTATATTACAAATATATTTGGCTCTCTCGTATAATTCATCATAAGTCAAAATTTCTATATTTTTTGAGTTTCTCCTATACAATTCAAAGGTTCTTTTCATCACATCTTTTTGAGGTTCACTACATTTTGCAATTTCATCTTCTAAATTTCCAAATATCAAAATACACTTTGAATCATACGACTCTTGCTTTAAATACGTATCATTTGATAGGGGTAAATTTTTTGTGCTCCTAATTTTAAGTTCTCCTCGTGTTTTTTGTTCTAAAATTTGCGATACTGCATAAGTCAATTCTTTAGATAATTTCCAACTACCAGAACGGTTCAATTTATTGTCAAAAATATCAGTGTTCGGTTTTTTGATTTCAACGAAAGTTGTAAAGTTATTATCTCCCATCAAAAAGTCAGTATTTACTTGTCCTTTTCCAGAAGCATCAGTATCTGACGCTGAAAATTCTTTCTGTAAGATATTTTGAAATCTATAATCTAATCCATAACCAAAAATCCAAGGATTCTTATTAAAGAAATATTGCCAAGCAATTTCATCTTTAGATTTTTCGTCAATTGGTTTTGTTTGTTTTGCTTGAAAATCTGAGATTAATTCGGAGATTTTTTTCTCTTGTCTTTTGTAATCTTGCAAAAATTTTTCTTCCGTTAATAATCTTTCAAAAATCTTCAATTGTGCTTTTCTATACCCTGTATTTATAATATCCTCACTTGTTATTGCACCTTCATTTAAAAGATTTTGTATAGTTTCTGCTCCTTGTTCACCACTTAACAAAGTTGCTATTTGTTTTTTAGTATTCTCGTCTAAAATATCGAGAGAATTATCTGCTAATTTTAGCTTTTTATCAGAAATTGAACTTAAATCCACATCTTTTAGAAATTGTAGAAATAATTCTAATTGTTGAAAATTAAATTTTGAAAATAAAATTCTTTCGGTGTTTTTACCATTCTTTACTTTAATGATTTCTAAGCTTTCAATATCATTTTTAGTAGGATAAAAAACTGTTCTCATATAGATTTGCGATGATAGTTTTATATCAAAACCAGTGTCATCATCATTGAACAGAACTTGAAAAAAACGACCTTTTTCTATATTGCCTTTATCAACAGAATGATTGTAAAGTTTCTCTATCTCATAATTGGTTAACTTAAAATTACTCATTTACTAATGGTTGTTTAGGTCAGTTTCTAGGTTGCGGCTAACGCTTAGGCGTCGAATAGGAAAAGGGAGTTTCTCCCTTCCCCTCTCAAAGGGAACCGTACGTGATAGTCTCCCATCATACGGCTCTTCTAATTCAATCTACAAATATAAGCTCATCCTCTTTCAAGTTGGCAAATCGTATTTTAAATTAGCTAACCCCTTTGCTCCACTCCCATTACAGGAGTTTCTTCACTACTACGAGTTAGTCCGCCACCTTACACTACATTGGTAATCATCTTACAGTTGCTCTGCTTGATATTTCCCTTTTACATTAATGTAAGGCTTCCTGCGTTCCATCTATAAGCCCAGATAAAAGTCATGCCTCCTATACGACGGTTGCCGAATAGCCAGTAAATAGGTTTCCGCTATCCTTGTCCCTGAGAACTCGACCTTTGTCGGTTTTGACAACATATTTTGTCTTCTCGACGCTTCATCGAAAGGTTCGCTTTCGCTCATCTCCTTTATCAACACCTGACAGATTCAGTCTGCCTTTTCTTCTCTCGCTTCACACAAACAAATCACTTTGAATGCATTAGAGAAGTGGTTTAGAACCAACTCCTATAAGCCGATTCTGGTGGGTCGATTCCACCATCTTATAAATAGTTGCGTGAGGTTTATACCCCCACTCACAGCACACGTCGAGTAGACAAGGGGAGTTTCACTCCGAGCCTCTCACATAATCGTACGTGATAGTCTCCCATCGTACGGTTCTTGTTATACAAATCTAATATACTAATTTACCAGACATATCCCATTTGCCTATGATAAAATAACTTAGAATATTGTTCATTTTACGCTTTCAAACCACTTATATGCAATAATCTTTAATAACTTTTTGATACCTATAATTTTTAAACAAGTAAGATAATTCCTTCCCTCATTAGAGAAAAAATATTATTTTTAAAATTTAAAAACAGCTTTACTCCCAAATCAAAGTGACCTGATTAACTCAAAATCATACAATTAAAAAAATAATCATTATCCGTAAAGGTTTGAGTTAAATGTTGGAAATTCTTGCCAAACTGACCCATGTAATCCTGCGAAAGTGACCCACTGAATCCTATTTAAAGTGACCCGGGTATTCCTGTCTAAATTGACCCACCTCTAGAAAGAGCATGTATTAAATAACTTGTATGGTTATAATC
>NZ_JBSXNL010000017.1:0-14589 GCF_056857615.1 Galbibacter sp. L-19 | reverse complement strand
AGCATACTGAATTACTTATTTTGCTTCTTGTTTATATCACTTGGAGTAGATATGTCTTAAGGAATATAAGAGTATAGCTATACAATATTCCCGAAAATTAAACTCGCAAAATATTTCTCGGAAAAGGGACGGCATAAAGCCGTTTCGCTGTCTCTTTTTATATCCGTTTCTATTAAATTAAGATTATCATTGTTTAAGAACATTTCTTAAAATAGTTTATGGGTAAAGAAACACAATCATCGGTAAGTTTGCACATCAAAATAAATACAAAATGAAATTAACATATGTGATACGTCAAGTGGTGTTTACTACTTTGATGGCAATTTTGTCTTTACCAGTCTTTAGTCAAGAAGGAGGTAGTCTTCGCTACTTTATGCAGGAAGGTACTAATTCCCCAAATTCAATACCATATGGTAACAATGTGGAAATTCCTGAAAAGTTGGTTCTTCGTCAAATTTGGGGAATATTAAGTAGTATTTATTAAGAATAAATACTACTTAATGATGTTTTTAATTTATAAAAAGTATATATTTTCGTATATTTAAGTATTTAATATTTAAATACTTATGCTTACAAACAACCTATTTAACCTCCCTAAAATTAAAATTTACAAATCAGAACTTAGCGATGTAGAATTGACCTTATACGGACTTATTTCTTCAAAAGGAGCACGGTGTCCCGGCTGTAAGGGTTACAGCAAAAAAATTCACGATCGTTATATACGTCATTTAAATGATTTGAGTGTTTTTGAATATAAGGTGTATTTGATCTTACAGACCAGAAAATTCAAATGCACCAACAAAAGTTGTCCCCACAAAGTTTTTTCAGAGCAGACTTCCGGTATTTCACGGTACGCCCGAAGAACCATTAGACTGGATAAAATTCTTGATACCATAGCCTTGGAGACCAACTCACATCAAGGAAAGATCATATCCAAATTAGTATCAGTTTCATTAAGCAGGTCGACCATGTTGCGCAAATCTCATAAACATAAGTTACCAACTATAAAAACCCCAAGAGTATTAGGGATTGATGATTGGGCATTCCGCAAAGGAATAAATTACGGTACTGTTCTAATCGATATGGAAACATCACGCCCCGTAGACCTATTGCCTTCTCGAGACGCAAAAGATGTAAAGAAATGGTTGGGCAACCATAAGCATATTGAAATTGTCACACGAGACCGAGCCAGCTCCTATGCATCGGCTACAAAGGAAGTGCATCCTAATACCCATCAAGTAGCAGATCGGTTTCATTTACTGATGAACCTTTCGGATGCTTTAACTTTCTACTTTAAAAGTATTTTCCGGAAAATCAAACACCTTCTCCTTGAGCATCAAAATGAATTACACGATAAAAAGCCATTAAATGTCATGATGGCCATAACTCCAAAGAAGACAGTTGATACAGATACAAGGCTCCCTGTTTTTAAAAAGGTAAAAGAGTTGCAGTCCCAAAAATATGCTGCCAGAAAAATAGCCAAAGAATTAGGGATAAGTCGTAATACCGTCAGGGCTTATTTTCAATTGGAAAGCCTACCTGCAAGAGCCCATCACAAAACCACCAATATCGATCTTTTTACTGATGTCATCCTATCGGAGCTTCAACGAAAGAGATACCTTAAAAAGGATATTATTAGAAAAATAAAAGACCTAGGTTATGATGGCAGTCAAACACAGGCCTATTATCATATCAATAGGATAATACGGCAGAACCATATAAGTACACCGGATTCATCATTCATCAAAAGAGCGCCCATCAAAGGCATTATAAAACCTATACCGGCCAGAAAGCTATCCATGCTTATTACGGAGGATGACTCAAAGATAAAGGATCAAAAAGAGAAAAAATATATAGGTATTTTACTAAAAGAATCCACTGAATTACGTTTGGTCAGACGTCTTTCAAAGTACTTCCGAACTATGATCATAAACAGGGAAGGTAATGTAAGAAAATGGGTAGAGCTTGTTCAAAAATCGTCGTATCAGCTAGCAGGATTAAAAAATGATATCGTAGCGGTCGAAAATGCCATTAAGTGGGCTTGGAGTAACGGAGCGGTAGAAGGACATGTGAATCGGATAAAAACTATTAAACGTCAAATGTACGGAAGGGCAAGCTTTGAATTATTGCGTAAAAAAGTAATTCTTTCCCAAACTGGATAATCCCCAAATTTGACTAAGAACCAGTTTGGCAAGAATTTCCACCAAAAGCTCTAAATCCTTAGTAAATTGATTGTAAATTTGTATTTCTTGGGGCACAAAAAAAGGGGAGCCAACATTTTTTATTAACAGTTGTATAACTTGACAATAATCATATAATACATGATTAATATAGTGTAATTTTAAATCGGATAATATTATCCGATTTAAAATAGAGATTATGAAACAATTTAATTTATTGTGCTACTTTATAACTGTATTTATAGTTTTAAGTTGCAATTCAGAAAAAGACAACAAAGTAAGAGATAATCAAGATGTTGAAGTATCACTAGTGATGACTGCCGATTTAACTTCTCCACCATTTGTACCAAAGCCAACTGGGAAGCGAAAAGCAAAAAAGCTAATTGTAGATATGGAAATTTTGGAACAGGAAGGAGAACTTAGTAATGGAGTTAGCTATGTATATTGGACTTTTGGAGGAACAGTCCCAGGGAGTTTCATAAGAACTAAAGTTGGGGATGAAGTTCATTTTACATTAAAAAATCATCCAGATAATAAATTACCTCACAACATAGATTTACATGCTGTAAATGGACCTGGAGGAGGGGCAGAGTCTTCTTTCGTGGCGCCAGGTCATGAAAAAACATTTTCGTTTAAAACATTAAACCCAGGACTTTATGTTTATCACTGTGCAACGGCACCTGTGGGAATGCATATTGCAAACGGAATGTATGGTTTAATTTTAGTAGAACCAGAAGAAGGTTTGCCTCCTGTGGATAAGGAATATTATATAATGCAAGGAGATTTCTATACAAAAGGAAAAAATGGAGATAGAGGAATGCAGCCATTCGATATGCAAAAAGCATTAGATGAACATGCAGAGTATGTTGTTTTTAATGGGAAAGTTGGAGCTCTTACAGGTGAAAATGCAATAACTGCAAAAGTAGGGGAAACAGTGCGTTTGTATGTAGGAAATGGTGGGCCAAATCTAGTTTCATCTTTCCATGTTATTGGTGAAATTTTTGATAAAGTTCATGTAGAGGGCGGAAGTATTATAAACGAAGATGTTCAAACTACATTGATTCCTGCCGGAGGAGCTGCAATTGTAGAGTTTAAAGTAGAAGTTCCAGGTACATTTATATTAGTAGACCATTCAATTTTTAGAGCTTTTAATAAGGGTGCTTTAGCAATGTTAAATGTAAGTGGAGATGAGAATTTGAAAGTGTATTCTGGAGAAATGAGAGAAGGAATTTATCAACCTGAAGGAGCAGGGATTCAAGAGATTCCTAGAGAAGGAAAAGAGGAGCTAAATGTCCCTGCAGTAAGCTTTGAGGATCAAATGGAATTTGGTAAACAAACGTACATGCATACATGTTTTGCTTGTCATCAGCCTGAAGGACAGGGTGTAATTGGAGTTTTTCCTCCACTTGCAATGTCAGACTATTTAAATAAAGACGTAAATAGAGCAATTGAGATTGTTCTATATGGTAAACAAGGGGAGATTACCGTAAATGGAGAAAATTACAATAGTGTAATGCCAAGTCAGTCGCTTACAGATGAAGAGGTAGCTAATGTACTAACTTTTATATACAACAGTTGGGGGAATTCTAAAGAAGTTGTAACTCCAGAAATGGTATCGGAAGTAAGAAAGCAATAATTGTAATCAATAGAAATTAAAATGACTAAAGTAATACGTTTATTATTAGTTTTTATAACAACTATAGGTACAGTACAGATGTTATTTGCTCAGGATATGGTTACTATTAAAGAGGGAAGTTACATCCCTCTTTATGGTAATGATTCGATACCTAAAGTAGTTCAAACGTTTAAGATGGATGTAAATCCAGTAACGTATAGAGAGTTTCAAAAGTTTCTATTAAATAATCCAGCATGGCTAAAAGAAAATGTAAAAGGATTGTTTGCAGACAATGCCTATTTAATACGATGGAAAGGAGGGGCAACTTATAATGAAGGTATAAACCCTGATAGCCCTATCACTTATGTTTCTTGGTTTGCAGCAAAAAAATATTGTGAATGCCAAAATAAGCGTTTACCAACAACAGATGAGTGGGAATACGTTTCTATGGCAAGTGAAGATAAAATGGATGCTAGAAAAGAGGAGGATTATAATGCAAAAATATTATCATGGTATGAAACAGCAAATACAGAGCTTGATGTGGTAAGGAGTAATCCAAAAAATTATTGGGGAGTTTATGATTTACACGGTTTAGTTTGGGAGTGGACGCTGGATTTTAATTCTGTTTTGATTTCTGGTGAATCTAGGAAAGATATAGATAATGATCCTAATTTGTTCTGTGGAGCTGCTGCTGTTGGTGCTACCGATTTAATGAATTATGCAGCATTTATGCGATATGCTTTTAGGGGAAGTATAAATGCAAAATATAGCATGAAAAATCTCGGATTTAGATGTGCTAAAGATATTGCAAATTAACCCTAGAATAAGGATATATTTCTGACTTAAAAATGAGTTAAGTTGTTTAATGTTAATAATATAAAGTTAAATATAGAGTGATGAAATTAAATAAGTTATGGTTTGTATTAGGATTGTTTGTTATCATGTCCTGTAATACCAATACAGAAAAAGAACAAACAGAGGTAGTAGCTGTATCTACCAAAAATAAATCGGGAGATTTTTCAGAAATGTCTATTTACAACCTTCCTTCACATTGGACAAATCAAAATGGGGAAGAGGTAGTATTCAAAGATTTTAAAGGGAAGGTGTTGGTAACAGTTATGATTTATACTTCTTGTAAAATTGCTTGTCCAAGATTGGTTGCAGATATGCGAAATATAAAAAAGCAACTTTCGGAAGATGTTTTAAAAAATGTAGAAATGATATTGGTAAGTATAGATCCAGAAACGGATACACCTGATCGATTAAAAGCTTTTGCAAAGGAAAATTTGATGGACGAATCACCATGGACATTCCTTAGATCTACGGAAGCAAATACTAGAGAGTTTGCTGCTGTTTTAGCAGTGAATTATACGGAAATATCTCCAATTGAGTTTTCGCATTCAAATATAATAAGTGTATTTAATGAGCAGGGAGAATTAATATTTCAGCAGGAAGGATTAAATGTAAATTCTGATGCAACTGTGAAATATATTAGAGAAGCGGTTACAGAAATGTATTAAATAGCAGTTTACAAACCTTTATTGGCTTGTGTTACTAATAGTAATATGAGCCAATTTTTTATACTATTATTTTAATGATTTACTTTTTTAGTATTTTCTTTAAAGATGGATTTCTTGAAGGAGTAATAGAAATATTTAAATTGACTAATCCGATTACAAGAATTAGGCTGGCCAAAAACAGGAGTAAATAATAATTAGGGATAGCGCCTTCTGTTTTGAGCATAAACAAGGTTCCTTGTGCAAAAAGTAGTGCTTCCGTAGAGAAAATTCCAATTATAAATAAATAAACTCCCTTTTTAAAATAGCTTTCTTTTGTTATTTTATTAAGGTGATGAAAGTTTGCAAAAAGTAAACAACTAATTACCCCAAGCATAATTAAATGTATAAAACCAATCACTAAATTTCTATATAAATGTACTTGGAAAGCAATCATTGGAATAAGAGTTAGTGCCTGTAATAAAACTTTAAAAGTAAAAGAAATAATTGCAAACCGATAAAGATTTTTAATTACAGCAAATCGCTTTTTAAAACTTTCTAATAAGGGCCTTTTTAAAATGATGAAAAGGTAATAAAACATTATTAATTGAAAGGTTACACCTACAGAATTTACCCAATACAACCATGAATATTTTAAATGCCAACTTACTGGGAATGCATATGTTAGTATGACAGTTACGATTACTAAAGGATATATGTTTTTTGTAAAATTGTTTTCCTGAATGTTTAGATTTTTAAAAAGTAATGAAAGTACAGCTATTAAAAACCAACCGTTAAATTGAAAATGTAAAAAGAATTGTATGGCAAGCTGGTAGTATACAGATGACTTACCTAGTTTTACTACTGTGGGACCTAAACACCAAACTCCAATAGTAGATAGTATCATAAAATAAATTGCTAGTCTCATGAATTTATTAGCAGGCGTATCTGTTTTTATTTCTTTTAATGAGTAGTATGCAAGAGTATAACTACAAAATATATGAAGTGTTGAAAAACATATAGAAACTATGGCATATCCTTGAAAAGGAAAGCTGAATAACATGCCTATGATAGAGAGTTGAGTAATCCAGAATAAACGTTTATATTTTTTTTCATCATTATTCTTTAGATACCATTTAACAATAAACACTTGGATAGATAGGTATACCCATCCCAACATAGCAACATGAGAGTGTCCATGAATTAAGAATTTAAAATTCATAGAATCAATAGGGTGAATATATAAAAAACGCAATAAGAGCCCCATTATGGCTGCAATTAAAAAGTTACCAAAGCATATAGTGATATATCTATTATTCATTAGGTTTTTATAATCTAAAATGGATATTACGCTTGTAATTATAGAGAATTAAAATAGTTTGGTAGTATATGTCTTTTACATCAGTATAAAATAACTAATTAAAAAACTCAAAGCTAGTTTTTTATAAAGAATACTAGCTTCGAGAATTTTGAATATAGATTAAGTGTGGAGTGTTTTAACTCAGAATAGCTTCTAATTCTACTGCTTTTGGAAATAATATATTATTTTCTAAATGAATGTGTGTGTGTAAATCTTGCTCAAATTCATCTAACATTGCATAAGTGATTTTGTACGTATTACAAGCATCTGCTGGAGGTGTATATTGATTAGACAATGCAGCAATCTTTACAAAACGATCGCCTTCATTTTCATGTTCTTGCATCATCATTGCAATTGGGTTTTTAACTGTTCCAAAACCAGGCGATTCTATTTCAG
Organism: Galbibacter sp. L-19; assembly: GCF_056857615.1. Taxonomy (NCBI): domain Bacteria; kingdom Pseudomonadati; phylum Bacteroidota; class Flavobacteriia; order Flavobacteriales; family Flavobacteriaceae; genus Galbibacter; species Galbibacter sp. L-19. The sequence goes on along the minus strand of NZ_JBSXNL010000017.1, from coordinate 7,542 downwards.
TCCCTAATAATTGAGCTTTTTCTAGTTTTTTAATATGAGGAAAAAGTATTAGTTCTTCTTTTTTAAGGTGTTGAGAAAGTTCACCCGCTGTATGTTTAAAATGTTCATTGATGTTAAATAACTCAGGATGGCTACCACCGTGAACTTTGCAAAGTTTATCTAGAAATTGCAAGAGTACTGGAGTCTTTTCTTCCACATAGCTGTGATGCGTAGTTTGAATATGATCTATTAATTTTTCTAGTTTCCATGTTTTATAGTCGGCATCCATAGCTCCTCCAGTTTTTATAGCAAGTTGTAGTTTGTTACTAATTTCATTCGTATCGATACCTTGCTTTTCGCATACATCTTTTATGATTCTATTGCCTCGGCAACAAAAATCTATTCCGTAGTTAGAGAATACAGCAGCGGTTCTAAAGTTTTCTGCAACTACTTCTCCAATTTTTTTGTCTATTAAATTTTCCATTTTTTATTATTTTGAGTTATATATTTTATTTTTTAGTGTTAAGTCAAAAACAAAGTAGCACGTTGTTATAATACCTACAGCAAAAATTACATCTCCAATTGTTCGTAACCATTTTAATTTTATCATCATAGGGTCTTGCATTAATTCGGCAGATCTTGCATACCACATTCCATGCTCTATACTTTCTAATGCTTGCCAAACCCCAATAGGGAGTAAACTTAAAAGTGCCATGGCTAGTAATCCAATATTTAAACTCCAGAAGGTAATTTGAAGTAGCCTGTTATTCCATTTAACATCTCTGTATAAACTTCTTAGAACAAAGAGCATTAATCCAATTCCTAACATTCCATATACGCCAAATAAAGCAGTATGCCCATGTAATGGTGTGGTATTCAACCCTTGAATATAATATAATGCGATAGGTGGATTAATAATAAAACCAAATATTCCAGCTCCCAAAAAATTCCAAAAAGCAACAGCAATCATGAAATAAATAGGCCATTTATAATCTACAATCCATTTTGTAGATTTAGATACTTTATAATTATGGTAAGCTTCGTAACCAATTAATGTAAGCGGTACTACTTCTAGTGCACTAAATGTAGCTCCTAATGCCATTACAGCTTTTGGAGTTCCTGTAAAGTATAGGTGATGAAAAGTGCCAATAATACCTCCAGACATAAATATTATGGTAGCTAATAGCACATTTTGTGTTGCAGTTCTTGTTTTTAAGAGCCCCAGCCTAACAAAAAGAAAAGCAATTACAACCGTAGCAAAAACTTCAAAGAAACCTTCTACCCATAGGTGAACAACCCACCATCTCCAGTATTCTGATATAGCTAAGTTTGTTTGTCTTCCCCACATTAATCCAGCACCATAGAATAATGCAATAGCTGTACAAGAGACTAAAAATAAGATGATAAGGTTCTTTTCTGCTGTTTTTTGCTTTATTACAGGAATTAAAGGTCTTACCATAAGTGCAAGCCAAACAAATAAGCCTACAAATAAAAATAGTTGCCAGAATCTTCCAAGATCTACATATTCGTATCCTTGGTGTCCAAACCAGAAGTTTTCTACTAGGTTTAATTTCTGCATAACACCCATCCATTGTCCAATCATAGAACCTAAGACAATTGTCAAAAGTGCTATAAATAAAAAGTTGACACCAAATTTTTGGAACTTAGGATCTTTACCCGATACGGCAGGAGCGATATAAAGTCCAGTGGCAAGCCACGCAGTAGCAATCCAAAATATAGCTAATTGTGTATGCCAGGTTCGCGAAACAGCGTAAGGTAATATTTGATCTATTGGAATTCCATACAGACCAGCTCCTTCTACACCATAATGTGCAGTAATAATGCCAAGTAATATTTGTATTAACATTAGTAGTGAAACTATCCAAAAATATTTTTTGATAAGTCGCATAGAAGGTGTAATGCTTTGTTTTAAAAGAGGATCGTTTGATGGTGTTAGTAATTCTTCTTCTTCTCCAGATTTTACATGATAAAATACCATGATGCCAATACATAAAATAAGAAGTATAATACTTACCCCAGACCAGACTAATAAGTCGGTTGTTGCTTTGTTGCCAACTAACTCTTCTGCTGGCCAGTTATGAGTGTACGATATATTTGAGCCTGGACGTTCTGTTACAGTTGCCCATGTGGCCCAAAAGAAAAAGGCATTCAATTTCTTTATTCTTGTGAGATCTGTAATCGAATTTTTAGGAATTGCGTAATTTTCCCTAAGTTTATCAAAATCGGGATGGTCTGTAAATAAATTGCTGTAATATTCGGTTAGAACCTCTATAGCAAGTGCGCGTTCTTTTGAAATAGTGATAGTTTGTGTGCTTTCCTCAAATGTATTTTTTCTGATGTATTTCTGAAGTTTAATTTTTAATGAGGCTTGCTGTTCTTCCGTAAGGTCTTCGAATTTTTTTTGATGTGCTTCAGAAGCATACTCATTTAATATAAATAAAGCTTCTTTGTGTAGCCAATCAGCTGTCCAATCAGGTGCAACATATGCACCATGTCCCCAAATAGATCCAACTTCTTGCCCGCCAATACTTTGCCATATGTTTTGACCGTCTTTTATTTCCTTTTCAGTGAAAATAATGGATCCATCATTGGTCTTTATAGTTTTAGGAATAGGAGGGGATTCTTGGTAAATTTCGTAACCATAATACCCTAGGACTCCAAATGATAATAGCATCACAAAAGCGAATAGAATCCATAATTTTTTTTCTTTATTCTTCATTTTATTTGATTAATTTAATCGGATAAAATTATCCTATTTAATATTAAATTTTTTATAATTTTAAAATAGAAATTCCATCTTCTAATTTTAAAGCAAGCTCTTTAAGATTAGTATTCTCTAACATTATCTTAAGATTTTCTCTTATAATTTTAAATTTATCATGAAGAGGGCAAGGGTTTTTGTTATCGCATTGTTTCAAACCTAATCCACATCCGTTGTATATTGCATCACTATCTATAGCATTAACAATTACTGAAAGTTTAATTTCTTGAGGATTGAATATTTCAAAACCTCCTCCAGCACCTTTTATGGAAGTAACTATTCCATTTCTTGCTAAAGCTTGTAATATTTTAGCAGTAAAAGCAACAGGAGAATCTATTTTTTTTGCTATTTCTTTAAGGCTTACTCGCTGATTTTTCATAGAACTCTGTGCTATAAATATAGAAGCCTTAATACCGTATTCACATGCTTTAGAAAACATATTCTGTGTATATTTTTTTCAAAAATAAGAAATATTTATTAAATAGGATACTTTTATCTTATTTAACTTATGCTATTTATTAAGTAAACTATTAAAAGTGTGTTTTTTGAAATAAATAATTAGGTATGAGCATTCATGTTCATGTTATAAATTAGAGTGAATATAATTGCTATATTTAAATATAAATTTCAAATAAAATCATCCTCTTTTTCTACAGTTTCCAAACCAACTTGGTGATTAGTCTAGGATTGTATAAGTTTTTCATAGAGATAAAGAAATACCAACCTTATCAGTAGTTTTTAATAAGGCTACTGTAGTTAATTTTAGTAAGCCTTTTTCTGAATATAGTTCCTGTAATGGGGCATATTTAGTATGCCGTTAAATATTTAATTAACAGATGGAATAAGTCCTCTTAGGCCCATATCCACAGTAGTTTCTCCAACTTCTGGTTCGTATTTTCCATCTTCATTGATTTCAATCCATTCAAAACTATTATTAATAGAAAATGTAAGGGTTATATTAATGTCATCGTTTTTATAAATATAACAACATTATAAAAGATATCGAGATTACAAGACCTAACCAAGTGTGGGTAAGTGATATCACTTACATCAGAACTGTAAAAGGATTTTGTTATTTAGCACTCATTACAGATATGTATTCACGTAAAATAATTGGTTATGACCTAAGTGATAGCTTAGAGCTAAAAGGATGTGTGAGAGCTCTTAATAAAGCTTTATATCAAGCTAAAAACATTAAAGGACTCATACATCATTCAGACAGAGGAATACAATATTGCAGCAATGTATATGCACAAATATTAAAAAGCAATAAGATAGGTATCAGTATGACTGAAGAAAATCACTGCTATGAAAACGCAATGGCTGAACGTGTAAACGGCATTTTAAAAGATGAGTTCTATCTGGATCAGACCTTTACAAACGTGGCGCACGCCAAAAGAGCAACAAAAAATGCAATTAAATTATATAATGAAATAAGATTACACTTATCTTTAAATTTTAAAACACCAAATATGGTCTATAAATTAACAGCGTAAAATTAATTTTAACCTGTAGCCATATTTCAGGACTAGACATAAAACAGAAACAAAAAAGTGAAATTAAAACGAAGAAGAAAATTAGTAACGTATTTAAACATTTTAGACCAACCTGTCCGATTCAACCCCTTCGTTTTCAGTCGGACTTTTTTGTTATGGGCTTTACTTGGATTAATAGGTGGAGTAATTGCAGGAGTTTATTGGATTGTACTTGAGTTTCTGACTCATCAATTAGCCTTTTTTAGTGGTTGGCAAGTAATACCTGCAATGGCAACTTGCGGACTTTTAGCAGGTTTGATAATTCACTTCATAGGAGACCCGGGAGAAATACATTTGATTGTAAACAATATCCGATTTAATAAAGGAAAACTTGACCCCAAAAACAATCCGTCAATGGTTCTCTCTTCTTTGTTATGTGTTGCGTCAGGTGGAAGTCTAGGACCCGAAGCACCATTGGTACAAGTGACAGGCTCAACAGGAACTTGGATAGGAAAATTGTTCCGACTTAAAGGAGAAGAATTACGGTCATTAAGTATCGCAGGAATGGCTTCAGGTTTTACAGCTTTATTTGGTGCTCCTTTGGGTGGTAGCCTCTTTTCATTAGAAATACTTCACCATAAACACGCAGTTGAGTATTACAAAGCAATTATTCCTGCATTTGTTGCAAGTTGCTTTAGTTATTTAATTTTCGCTTTAATCATTCATTTGGGTCTTGGCCCTATTTGGGATTTATCTGCTTATGAATATTCAGGGATTTTTGATTTTGGCTATGCAGTTCTCTTTGCAATAATCGGGGCTGCTTTTGGTTGGGCTTTTATTTTTTGCACCAAATTTTTCAAATCAATTTTCGAGAAAAAACCAATACCCATTTATATCAAAACTCTAATTGGAGGAATTCTACTTGGCATCATAGCATTTTACTTTCCATTAACCCGATACTTCGGACATCACGAGATTAACGAACTATTATCAGGGAATTTCTCAATGACTTTATTGTTTGCGATTTTGATTTTTAAAATTATAGCCATCTCAATAACCGTAACATCAGGTTGGAGAGGTGGATTTATTATTCCGCTGTTTTTCGTAGGAGCAACTTTAGGGTTGATAATTCATCAACTTTTCCCGACAATAAATTTGACATTAGCGATAGTTAGTTGTATGGCTGCAATTAACGCTTGCGTAACTCGAACACCAATGAGTACAACAATTTTACTTGCTACTTTGACTGGGTTTGGTCATTTTATTCCAATCTTATTTGCAAGTTTAACAGGCTATTTTTTAGCTCCAAGAATACCTTTTATTGGTTCACAAATGGAAAAAGAATGAAAAAATACGGCATACAACATCGGTAACTGTTGCACAAGCCATTAATTTTATAAAAACAAGATAGTTTTAAGCCCTTTTAAGGGCTTTTATTTTACGATCTAATTAAGTTGTACGTTAAAATTAGGGAGCTTAGAAACTCATCATCGATATCATAATCCAAAAAGAATAAAATATCCAGCCGCATACTACAATTATCCACCAGCTTACGGTCGCTAATAATGTTTTCTAAATAGCCCACCAAACAGAGTTTAAAGAAAACTACGGGGTCGATACTCTTTTGTCCGCTACTACCATAAAAACCTTTAGTAAGTGGATAAAGAAAATCTAACGAAATAGCACTCTTTAAACGACGATAAAAATTGTTTTCTGGAACACGATCACTCAAACGGAAATTGTTGAATAACTTTTCTTGATATGTCTTTTTGCCTTGCATACTTAAAGTTATGAATCCAATGAAAAATTAATATCAACCCTATGTCAAATTTTTGCTAACTTGTGCAACAGGCACACCGGCTATAGTAAATGCGGGCTGAGTGATTAAAAATGAATATATTACAACTAAATAAATTTACAGTAAGCGGACAAATAGGCGGCTTTGAAATCCCGCACTTGCCATAGCTGCAAACCGTTGTGTGCAACCTGAAAAAAAATGAATAACGAACAAACGGCAATACGAACAACTTATTTCAGCATAATTGGAAATACTGCTTTAGCCTTGATAAAAGGACTTGCGGGATTTTTTGGGAATTCTTATGCTTTAATTGCAGATGCTATCGAATCAACTACTGATATTTTTGCTTCATTTTTAGTTCTATTAGGTTTTAAATATGCAAAACGACCTGCAGACGAAAACCATCCTTATGGGCACGGAAAAATTGAACCATTAATTACATTTGGAGTAGTTGCTTTTCTTGTTGTTTCTGCTACAATAATTGCATATGAAAGTATTCAAAATATTCAGACACCTCATAAAGTTCCAAAATCTTGGACTTTAATTATTTTGGGTCTAATAATAATTTGGAAAGAAGTATCATTTCAAATCGTAATGAAAAAAAGTAAACAAACCAATAGTTCTTCACTAAAAGCAGATGCTTGGCATCATAGAAGTGATGCAATAACTTCGGTAATGGCATTTATCGGAATTTCAATAGCAATCATATTTGGAAAAGGTTATGAAACTGCTGATGATTGGGCAGCATTATTTGCTTCTGCATTTATTTTATATAATAGTTATTTAATCTTACGCCCAGCATTAGGAGAAGTTATGGACGAACAACTTTATGACGACCTAATACTTGAAATTAGAGAAAAATCAACCGAAGTAAAAGGTGTTTTAGACACCGAGAAATGCTTTATCCGAAAATCGGGAATGAAATTTCACGTTGATTTACACGCAATAGTTGACGGACAAATTACTGTGAAAAAAGGACACGACATTTCACACCAACTGAAAGACCATTTAAGAAATGAAGTACCGAATTTAGGACACGTTCTCATACACATTGAACCAAATGAATAAAGAAAGGTAGCATACAATAAAGAACTGAGGTAAAAACCAAAGGATTTTACCTCAATCTTGAAACAAAATTTTCATTATAAGGGATTCCATTTTTCACAATAGCAAAAGCTTGTTTAAGTAGTTTATTAAACACGGCGATTAATGCTAACTTTTTACTCTTTCCCTTTGCAGCAATACGCTCGTAAAGCGCCTTACATGCGCGGTCACTAAGGGTACTACCCTAACAAGTCAAAAACCTTGCAAAATCTATGATTTACAAGGTTTTTGTTGTTTTATGGATATTATTTAAATTGAATTGATTTGGTTTAAAATGTAAATAAATCGGTCAACAAAAATTTAAGAGGTCAACAGTGTTAACCGAATACGTAAAACACAGAGCCATAGTTGATTTGACTTTCATCTTAATGTTTAACCTTAAAGATGACAACTATGAAAACATC
>NZ_JBSXNL010000016.1:0-23748 GCF_056857615.1 Galbibacter sp. L-19 | reverse complement strand
TTTAGTTGCTGGATTAATGGAAGAATTACTATCATTACAATCACCCAAAGGTTTACTACTTGTACTATAACCTGTGCCTGGACTCGCACATTGCTTCTTTGTCGATACTGCATAACCATCACCGTCTGCATCTAAATACCAAGTCGTATTAGGGTTCAAGGAAGCATTTCCATCATTACAATCCCCTAAAGGCTTAACTGTACGGGTATAACCTGTGCCTGGACTCGTACATTGCTTCTTTGTCGATACCGCATAACCATCACCATCGGCATCTAAATACCAAGTCGTATTAGGGTTCAAGGAAGCATTTCCATCATTACAATCCCCTAAAGGCTTAACTGTACGGGTATAACCTGTGCCTGGACTCGTACATTGAGTTTTAGTTGTCGAGGCAAAACCATCACCATCCGCATCCAAATACCATTTAGTTGCTGGATTAATGGAAGAATTACTATCATTACAATCTCCCAAAGGTTTACTACTTGTACTATAACCTGCGCCTGGACTTGTACACTGCTTCTTTGTCGATACTGCATAACCATCACCATCGGCATCTAAATACCAAGTCGTATTAGGGTTCAAGGAAGCATTTCCATCATTACAATCTCCTAAAGGCTTTGCAGTGTATGTATATCCTGACCCTGGACTCATGCACCGTTTCGTTGTTGATTCTGCAAAACCATCACCATCAATATCTTTATACCAAATGGTAGAAGGGTTAATCTGTGGATTTGAATCATCACAATCACTACTATTATTTACATAGCCAGTAGGTTTCCCACATTGAGTTTTAACAAAAGAAGTTCCTCCATAACCATCACCATCAATATCTCGATACCATTTTGTATTAGGATTTATATTTGCGTCTCCATCATTACAATCACTATAGTTATTTACATATCCACTTGGTTTTGTACATTGAGTTTTAGTTGAGGAGGAAACTCCATATCCATCGCCATCTGCATCTCGATACCATAGTGTACCAGGATTAACACTAGCATTATTATCATTACAATCTCCTGTAGACTTATAATCCTTAGTATAACCTGTTGCAGGACTGTGACACTGAGTCTTTACTGTTGAGGCATATCCATCACCATCTGCATCCAAATACCATTTAGTTGCTGGATTAATACTAACATTATTATCGTTACAATCTCCTAAGGGTAAAACAGTGGTGGTATAATCTGCTCCTGGACTTGCACACTGAGTTTTGGTAATATTAGCGTACCCATCGCCATCATGATCCTGATACCATTTAGTAGCAGGATTGATGGACGCATTACCATCATTACAATCCCCCAAAGGTTTACTAGAAGTAGTATAGCCCGCTCCTGGACTTGTACACTGCTTTTTAGTTGCTATTGCATACCCATCTCCGTCTGCATCCAAATACCAGATTGTATTAGGATTGATACTTGAATTACTATCATTACAATCACTAGCATTTAATACATAACCACTAGGCTGCAAACACTGTTTTTTGGTACTTGAAAATGTGCCGTATCCATCTCCATCAGCATCCCGGTACCATATTGTATTTGGATTAACAGAAGCGTCTCCATCATTACAATCATCCTCATTTGGAGCGTATCCAGGCCATGTTGGCTTTGAAGATTGTATACGAGGATTTCCTGGCGCACCAAACCCATCATTATCATAATCTCTCGTAAGCCACCACCAATCATCGCCTCCTTCATCGGGTGGTGGTAATCTATAAGGGGTTACAATATTATTACTTTTGGAGTTATTTGGTTCTTGCGAATAACCATTTAGTATAAGAAAAAATATAAATAGTAAATATAAATAGGAATTAATTTTCATTGTAAATACTGTTAATTGGTTAGTTAAGTTCTTTGTATTTATAACTATAATCTTCTAACAAATTATCGTTTACATCACGAACCTCTTTTAGCCTATTAAAGTCATCATATATATATCTAATAATAAGCCCCCTTGGATTGGTGATAGTTTTCACTCCTACTAAGGGCTCATAGGTATAGGTAGTAACTTGAGCCTTTGGTAAATTAGAGCGGAGGCTATTAATTGTAGATAAATTAGACTCTGTAAATGCCTTTAATACCTCTTTTGTTGTTGATAATGCCAAGGCTATTTCTGAATAACTAGCATTTTCTATCTTCGCAATAGGATACTGCCCATTATAACCCCAAAAATAACTAACTGTAGTACCGTCTACCTGTTTTACCTCTGTCGGATTACCATAATTATCATATGAAAGATATTCTATTCGTGGATCTAAATCTTCAAACCCTTTGGAAATCTCTACGTCTTTTGGCAACACAATGCCATTACTCCAATCTTTATAATTTGTTCGACGAATAGACTTTGATAATTCTTGACCATCCTTATTCAATAATCTTGTTTCGACTTGCACTGGACTATTAATTTGATGAGAGCCAAACGTTATGCCATCATCTTTCAAACTTTTCATTAATTCTAATGCATTATACTCGTTAACTGTTAAGCTAACATTTCCGATTGAATTTACACCTTTCACATCATCAGGATACCAAATAATCTCCTCCATTTTATTACCGTCATTTCTTGTAGAGACAATTCTTGTTTGTTGTTTATGAAACTCGTTATCATAATAATACTGAGTAACCTTTTCAACTGGATTATCACCATCAATCGAATAATTACGTTCTATGGTTTTATTTAAGTAATACCAATATGAATTAATAAAGTATTCGGTAATATCTAGATTCTCTAACATATCAGGATAGGTAATTACAGACCCAACAGCTTTTTGATAACAAGGGTGGTTAATTATTAGATAATCATTATCATTCCCAGAAGCAATACATTTGGTATCAAAAAATCCAAAATTCCATATATGATGGTGTTCAGCTCGACAAATTCTAATCGAATAACTACTATTAACATCACTTGAAGTACATTCATATGTAATATCACCTACGCATGTTAAATCAAATTTTTTATTTACGGTATAGCCATATACTTTACCTCCAACACGATTATCCTTTTTATATTCATTTTCAATTTCTTTCAAAGGAATTATCGCTGATTGTTGATTTAACTTAAATATAATTTTTCTTTTTAAAAGACTATGATTCCATCCCGTATTTGGCCTAGGGCTTGTTTGTATATAATCACCAATTAAAGGATTCCCATGGACATCTTCATTGATTATAAACTCATTTTCTTCACCCCCATTTTCAAAATTATCTCCTCCATTACTTATTGTAATATATTTATAATACGTTGTTGAATTCCCTGTTGAATTAAATAATGGGCGTATAGAACTAGAGTTTAAAGTAGTGAAGTACTGATCAACATAACTACACGAACCACAATTTATCCGATTTGTAGATTTTGATGTATAATATGCTTCTACTCCTTCCATTCCTGAAGAAATCAATGGAGTCTCCTTAGCTCCATAATAATATCGTTTAATTACAGGTTCATCCTGATTATATGTATAATCTAATGTTCTTTTTATCCTTACACCTCCAGCTAGTATATTTTGGCTAATGGAAGTAGGTAACTCTCCATAATATTTAACTGTAACATCTGATTTCACACATGTAAATCGAGGACTGAGTACTACTGTATAACTATGATCTTTTTGTAAATTCACAAAATAAGTATGATTCTCAGTATCATCAGACACTAATAAACCATTACCTACTATTGAGTAACCCTCTTGATTTTTTTCTAAGATTTCAACAGGGTTCCCAGTTTGATTATCAGTAACCGTAATATATCCTTTCGATTTATTTAAATCTTCTTGACAATCTTGACTATTAAAACCACCATATGCTATAAGAGTTGCCATATGATCAAACTTAACTTCAGGAATTATTCCTTGTTCACTGTAACCTTCTCCTATTTGATCCATATTGGTAGCTAACTGAAGATAAAGTTGGGCTTCTGGAGGATTGGAGGTGATTTCTCCATTATAAGAATTTGACTCATATTCCAATTGAGTATAACCCTTTGTAGGATAATATACCTTTTCAAGCATTCCTTTTACATTAAATGATGAATCTGCTGATTTATCAGCCCCAATATTAAAATAACTCAATTCAGAAGGAATGGATGGATTATTTAAGTTACTTGGGTTTGGAAAATAATTGATGTTACTATTTTTACCATTATAATACCCCCAATGATCTTGGGCTTTAGAAAGTCGTGATACTAATCCTTCTGGATCATTATATACAAATGTGTAAAATTTATTTGGATCTCTTTCTGTTATCTTACTTAAAAAAACTCGTTTATTAGCAGTTAGTAGGTATTCAAAGTTAAAATTTTCAACGGTGCTATTATTTGAGTTTACTAAAGAGATGCTTGAAACCATATCATAAGAGGTAACTTCTGGATGAGAAATACCATATGCTATATCCACTACACCACTAGAAGGCTTGTTTCCTCTTATTTTAACTAATCGCTTACCGCTAACTGTTAAGGTATTGGTTATTACAGGTCCTTTTGTATATCCTGGACCAGTAGCTCCGCTACCAGAACATCCTGCTTGATAAAGTGGAGTTGCTACGGTTATTGTTTCCGACTTACTCAATTCATAATTATACCCATAGCTTTCATAATCAAAATAAATATGAGCGCCTTTTGTATCAATAATCTCAGATAAATACCATGCAGTAGTATAAAAATTAGATTCGGGATGCACCCCGCCTCCAGAAGCTCTATTTCTAGTCAATTCTTGTTCAGAAAAAATATATTGCACTCCCTCAGCCGAAATAATTTTATAACCTGATATATCCTCATTATTATAACTGACTATTCTTAAATCGTTATCCGTTAATTTAATAAGATTATGTTTAGAGTCAAAAATAAAACTACCACTATAACCCATGAAATTATAGGAATATAAATCAACTTCGGTGTCAACTCCATTCTCTCCTGCCATTTTAAAATAGTCCAATGCCATTGGACTGTGAATCCCAGCTTCATGTATTTCTTCTTCCGGAAAAAGCACACCATTATTCATCTCATCCGGCTCATCTCTTACAATACGATTTATCACACCTCCAATATTCAAATTCCATCCTAGTCCAGCAATAGATGTAAGTTGATCTACCTTGATCCCATTTGATGAATAAGATAAGGAAATAGGTAAGGAAATATTTCCCACTTTATAATTTAAAATAGGCACAGAAACATTTGGAGTCCCTGTAAATAGCCCCACAGGAATTTGACCAAATTTACCTAGTTCATACGCTGTTGGCGATGGTGGTGTAATTTGAGGTAAATTCTCAGTTTCCCCAGTTTGTGCAAATATTTGGAAGATATTTAAAAACAAAAGGGCTACAATTAAAACTACCATAAAAGGCGGTTTTAAGGTGATTATTTTTTTTATCATCTTTTATTAAAGTTATTTACTAAGCTTTGTTTTTGTTTTACTAAGAATAGTTAATGAGAAGACAATAATACTCCTCTTACATGAAGTTAATCATGTAAAAAATATTTTAGTCCTACAATAAAATATCCGCTCTGATTCCTATGAATTAATACCAACTTTATTAATTAAAATAAAGCTATTACGGTTTCATGAAGTAGATTAATCTGAATTGTGAAGTATTTTAAAAAAAGTAATATTCTTTTTATTATTGATCAAACAAAATAAATTAAAACTATTTCCATTTAATCTTAACTGCATAATAGGTAGGTTTTATATTAATTAATCATTTGTAGTTTTGAGGTTTTCAAATATAGATAAATTTTCTAAACCTAAAACACAAATTACAAAAAATTTACTCTACATATTTCAATAACTTACCCCAATACACTACTCAACTCAAACATAGGCAGATACATAGCTATTAAAATTACACCTACTACAATACCTACGATCAAAATAATTATTGGTTCCATTATTGTCGATAAAATTTTTGATTGCTGTTCCAATTCTACAGCATATTGTTTATGAAGCCTGTCAAATATATAATCTGTTTGATTGGTTTCTTCTGCTACCCTAACTAAGGAAATGATTTTTTGATCAAAAAAAGAATTATCCATCATACTTACACTAAGACTATTCCCTCTTAATATCCCTTCCTCAACCTTTTGAAGTGCATCTTGTAAAGGATAAAAATCAATCATTTTACCCACTAATTTTATACTATTTAGCATCGGAACTTTAGAATAAGTCAAAAGAGCTATAGCTTGTGTAAATTGAGATAGATACATATTTTTATAAAAGGAATTTACAAATGGTACTCTAAGTAGTAAAGTGTCCCTGTATTTCTTATAGGATTGATTTTTTTGTATCCACCTTCTTGATACTAGTAACAGGAATAAAATCACTAACATGAACCATCCATAATTTCCAATAAAAGAAGAAGCGCTCATAATCATTCTAGTAATCCATGGCAATTCAACATTATTTTGTAAAAAGATATCCTGAAACATAGGCACCACTAAACGCAACATAAAAACGACTACTAAAATGGAGGTTAGTATAATAATAAATGGGTATGTAAGTGCTGAAATCAAGGCTCTTCGCTGTTCATTTTTCTTGGCAAAAAAAACTCCTAATTCAGAGGTAATATCAGGAAGCATTCCCGTTTCTTCTCCTATTTCCAATGAATAATATTCATATTCTGAAAACACCTCATGCTTTTTCACTACCTCAGAAAAAGAGCCCCCAGATATAATATCATTAATCAAACTATCAAAAAAGCGTTTTTGATGTTTATTCTTTTCATTATCGCCAATAATCACCAAAGCATCCTTTAAAGAAATTCCTGCTTTTAATAACACACTAAGTTCTGTATAAAAGTTTTCCTTTCTCTTATTAGAGAATTTCCCTCCAAACAACGTAATCTCTTTCTTTAGTATCCTATTTATATCGGTCTCTTTCTTTTGAGATTTTGGTCGCTCATCAGTTATGTTATCCAGGTTAAAAGCCATTAATTCATATAATTTTGAGCATCATTTTGCTTGTAAATAAAAATATCTTCTTTTTTTTCTTCTGGGTTAATGGTGACTTTAATGGCATTAAACTTACCCAAGTTTATTTCATTATCATCAAGGAAAAATTTGATTTCTCCAACACTAATATCAAAAGTGTCAGTACTTCTAATAAACCAGCCTTGATCAAACTCATATGAAATGGAATCCAGTTCATTTTTAAAAAGTATATGACCATTTTTTAAAATTTCTGATTGATCATATGAATTAAAGTCAATCGTTAGCGCCTGTTCCATTAGGTTAATCTTTGTAGCATTTTCAAAATTATATGAAATTCCTTTCATATGTGATTGTACTAATGATAATATAGAATAAGCTAATCCTATTACAATAACAGTGACAACCATCACTACTATGAGTTCGTTTAAAGTAAATGCCCTTATCTTTTTATTGCTATTCAAGTATTTGCGCTTTAATAAAAGTTTTGTCTGAATGTATCTCTTTAGCAGTAATGATTAGCAAAGAATCTTTTTCTTGTTGTTCTTTAATGATTTCAAGTTCCCAGTTTTCATAGATTTCATAAAAGGGAATTTTCATATTTCCATTTATGACTTTATATTCCAATTCTCTTATCCTGTTTTCAAGGGATCGCGTGCTTCCCTGCACATAGCCTGAAAAAATATTATTTAAAATCAAACTGGAGATCATAAAGATTACAATGATCAGTACCGTAGCCACCATTGTCTCCATCAAAGTCGATCCTTTTAACTTTCTCAATACAGCCATTTCATTACTCTTTTATCATTCCCCTGATAAAGCATTCCAGCATAGTTTTTATGTAGTAGCTCTATATTTATTTTTCCCCCGTAAATATGATTCTGATATACAGCTCCAAATTTATTTACAATAAAATAAGATGTGGTGACACATCCCTTAACTTCACCTAACAGTTCAACTCCTCTAGCACAATATACTTCTCCCTCGACTATCGCCCCTTCTTTTATTTTAATCTGGGAATTAAAAAATTGTTTTTCTTCTCTATTATCATCCCAATACACCACTGCTCCTTGAATTAATGTATGGCCTCCGATAGCAATTGCAGCGTTCGGATAACTCATATTTTTGTTATAAAGTACTAGGGAAGAAGGATACTGAAGGTTCACCTTATCATTAACAATTATTTCTTTAGAGGCAATCGCTTGAAAACTCCCTTGAAATCCTTCTTCTATTTCAATCTCAGGAGCAATAATAATGACATCTTTTATCTTCATAGATTTACCGATATATACTCTTGAGGAAGAATACACTATAATATTACCAACTAGATTTCCTTCTGCTAAGGACAAAGAAGTGTAGCTATATAATAGCTTTGTATTTTTCTTAAATGAAATTTTTAAATCCAGAGGATCATTCATGGAAATCTGCTCCATAGTACTATCAAACTTCCCTTGTAACCATAATTTTATATTTTCTGTAATGGCTGTTAAGATTTCTGGTAGTTGCGAATTACTCTGCCCTATGTTATTTTGGGATGGTAGTATTCCTGTAAATGATTTTCCTCCCATATTCCCAGGACGCACCCCTTCTTTAGGTAGGAGTAACTTTCCATGAAGTTCAGCGTTTTCAACCACTACAAGTGGTCTATTATTTTCACAAAGGTATAATGAATAGCGATTTTCCTCTTTATAATACCCACCGGTCAATGCTACTTTGGTGAATTCTTGATGATGAAAAACACTATGAACGGTAAACAGTTCAAACAAGCCCCAATATTTTCTATAAGCGGTTAAAGAATTACCGATTATTTCTTCGCTATCATCCCCTATACGGAGTGCCACAGAATCCTTAATCGGAATATCATTATGCAACAAATAATTAATCCCATTATTAGCCTGACCTACAGCTGTTAAAACAAAACCACCCCGTTTTTGAAAAAATCGGTGCGAATAGGTAAGTGAGATAAAAGTAAGTAATAGTATTGCAATCACTGCACCAATAAACAACACAAACTGTAAAGCTCCTCCTTTTATTTTTTTGTTTACGATTCTCACAAAGCTACTTTTTCACTATTCGTTGTTTTCCACCTACCAAAATTGTTATTTGATTTTCAGTACCTCTGATCAATTTTACCTTAGCAGCTATATCTCCTATATGCATTAAATAACGAGTACCATTAATTCTTAAAAAATAAATACTTCTCCCTTTAGCTGTATCCGTTTTAACCATACCAGCATAGACTACTTGTATTTCTGACGCTGAATTATCTACTACTTGCCTTTTAACAACTTCAGGCTTCAAGGATCGTTTCTTTTTAATAGTTCCTAAAAAAGGATCGCTATCATGAATATGTAAAGAAAAAACTTTCATGTCTTCTACTTTTCTCTTTCTGAAAGAAACTTCTTGGCTCATTGTATCAGAAATTATATTAGTGGTATTTCCATACACCGAGGAATAGATATTATAACCAACAATCCCCCAGATAACTAGCACCACAGCTAATAAAATATATGTTTTTGTTTTCTGCTTCATTGGATGCTTAAAATCATATTTTTATTGAACTGTTAGCTCATTAAGGTTACTATCATCACTAATATTCCCAGCAATGTCAAATGCTTTTACTTTCCAAAAATAGTTTCCAACTTCCATATCAGTTGTATAATTACTCGCTACACCAATTCCTTTTTTATACAATTCAATTTGATTCTCGTCGCTATAGATATATAAACTATCTATCTCCGTACTTCCTGAGATGCTTTCTCGCTCCCAACTAAAGGTAACGGTTCCTTCACTCTCGATCCCTTCATCAATTGGAGCAATCAATTTTGGAGTGTTTGGCTTACGCAAATCAACTAGTATGGCTCTAGAGCTATAAAGTGTAGCTTCTTCAGCTTCATTTATGGCTCGCACTTGCCATCTAAAGT
Organism: Galbibacter sp. L-19; assembly: GCF_056857615.1. Taxonomy (NCBI): domain Bacteria; kingdom Pseudomonadati; phylum Bacteroidota; class Flavobacteriia; order Flavobacteriales; family Flavobacteriaceae; genus Galbibacter; species Galbibacter sp. L-19. The sequence continues at coordinate 13,909 of NZ_JBSXNL010000016.1, read as the reverse complement.
TTCCTTCTGTCATCGTTAATTCAATACTTGGAGTATCTATGGTTTCATCTGACAAAACAGTACCCGATTCATCAAGAACTTGAATTTGGTATGCAACAGCTCCCTCTATAACATCCCATGAATAAGTGACTGTTGCTACATTGGTACTATAGTTATTCGAAGGATTTTTTAATAATAAGGTATTTCCCTCAAAGCCATCGCTTTTACGTACAGTAAAAGCGCTATAGGTATATGCTGTTTCATAAGCACTATTCACAGCTTTAACCCGCAATTGATAATCATTTGGAAGTAACTCTTGCGTAAAGGATGTATTTTTTATGAGACTGTCTATATACACTTGAGCTGCCTGATTAAAATCTGGACTTGCAACTTGTAATAAATAAGAATCTGCATCTGCTACAGATTCCCATGTAAAATTAACTACATTCCCCTTCACTTCAGTTTGATTTACAGGAGCTATAATTTTTACTTTCTCAAGAGAAATATCAGGCTCTTCTACAATATCTGAACAAGAAGTTAATCCCCCTACTAGTAGTAACCCTATAAGATTTTTTTTAACAATGCTCATATTTAGTTTTTCAATCATAATAATAAAACCTTAGAAATTTAAATAATCCTTTTCAATATTCACCTTAGCTGCTTTCTTTTTCAACCCTTTTGAACATTTCTCACCATCAGACATCATCTTTAATTCAACTTGATGCTTATAATTAGCTCCCCAGCAAAATCCACTCGTTTCAAAAGCAAAAACAATTAAATCATTAAAGTATATTTTTTTACTTGAACCATTGCTTTCCAGCAGCGCTAAATAATAATTCTCCATTTTTCTATCATAGGCTAAAAAAACACTCTCTGCATTATCAAAAAAAGAAAGAACTTCAGGTTTAGCAACTATAGACACTGCTGTAACACTCTCAATTCTTGGCTTATTTTTTAAGTATTCTTCTAGCTTCTCGGTATTTTTAATATTGGCTACATACGCAATTCTATCGGACAATTGTAGGGATATAAACTCCGGTTTTTCTGGTAATGAATCTATATAAGAAATTTGAAAAAAGTTTTCTGGTGATGCTTGTAAATATGCTCCATATCGCTTCTTATCAAACTTTTCTTTATGTAACTCTAAACGAATTTTGTTTTCAAGTGGTGGAATCACCATTGTTTTAAATGTGTAATTCTTTAGCTTTTTACTTAATTCTAACTTACTCTCTAAAAAACCTATAGCACCTAATTGTGGTTGGGAATCACTTATAATTTGATTGTCGTTATTAATAACAACTGTCCTACATGAGGTCATTAACAAAACAATCCCTATAAAATAAAATAAATTTCTCATTTTCTATACTTATAATTCAATACTACTACTTTCCTTAATTTTTATTACTTAGTTCTTTTAAGAGAAAAGTTTCCCTTAAAAATAGTCTCTCGATCCGATGTGACAGTAAACCAATAATCAGATTCTGGTAAATCTCTTCCGTTATATCGTCCATCCCATAACTCATCGGCTTCCAATTTTGTAATTAACTTTCCATATCTATCATAAATTTCAATATATGAACCCTGAAATACCTCTAAATCTTTTATTCCCCAACCATCATTAATTCCATCGCTATTAGGTGTGAAAAATTTATCATATCCCAATACTACCATTTCTTTTTCCACAAGTACACAATCATCTCTACCTTTTATAAACAACTTATACCTTCCAGCTGGAATCGTAAAAATATTGGAATCTTGATACTTATTCCCATCCAAAGAATACTGATACATGGAAGGATTATCTATGTCAATTTCTATCCTATTCAGTGCTGAAAAATGTTCTATATTGTAGGTTACTACTCCTATATCACTCGGATAACTTACAGTAAACTTCTTTTCTAAATTACACTCAACACCATTCTTTGAATCCACAACTTCCAAGCTATAACTACCGATCTTAGAAACTTCAAAGAACCTGTTAGTACTAAGTATAGCTCCGGTTTCATCTCGCCAAAACCACAAATCAAAGGATCCCCCATCCAAACGAATCATTCCATTTCCTTGGCATAAAATATTAGAAGAAGCTACAGGAACTTCAATTTCCTTCTTAATTTCTATATCAAATTTTGTAAGCACAAAACATTCTGGATTTACGATATTTTCTATTCGAACATATATAGTTTCATCTACTCCTTCATTAGCATGAGACATTGATAATGGATTACTCCCCAATTGTGAATCTTTCAACGTTTTGTAGAAAAAAGCTATATAATTCTGAGAATCATGATTTTTAAGAATCTCAGCCTCCTTTTCATAAAGATCTATAACATACATTCCACTTTGATTGTAACAAAGTGTTTCATTTGATGGAGTTTCAATAATAGGTTGATTACTAATTCCAATTAAAAAAATATCAATTATATAACATTGTGAGTTCTCTATATTTTCTAACCGATAAAAAACCTTCTTAAATCCTTCTTTTAAATTATATGGGTTGTTTATTTCATTTAACCCTAAATTTGCTTCATCTTCAGTGTGATAATATTCTACTTTATAATCATCTGCTGACTGTGTCCCCAAAATAGAAGAATCCATGTTTTTTAAGTCAAATTCTAGAGATGAGCGTTCTTCATCTTTACACACTACCCAATCAGAAACTTCATTCCTATTTGGAGTTAGATACACATTTAGATCAACACTTATAATATCAAAACACTTTGAGTAAGGCATGACATCCACTCTTGCATATATCTTCTGTTGACTAGAACTTGAATAAATATGTTCCTCCTTATTCAATGGATCTTGCCGTTGCTGCGCCATAATTTGAGATGCATAATAACTAACCTCATAATTATCTAAATTCTGTTCTTTTAATATTTTCTCATCCAATTCTTCCAATTGTACAGTAACTAAACCGTCATTATCATCATCACAAAACCTTATTTTACCAGGATTGTGTGCAATTGGTTGAGTTATTACCTCTATCATAAAACTATCAATGATATTACACGAAGGATAATCTATAGCACTCAGTTTATAAAAAATTTCTTCTTTGGATAATTTGTTTTGATATTCTAGTGAAGTAAGAGCATTTGTATCCTCAGTTGCATCCGCTAACGATAAATAATAAGACAGTTCATACAATGAACGATCCCCTAAATCATCTAATATTTCCTCATTCTTATCTACAAAGTTGAAATCATATATTCCGTCCATATCATCATCACATACCACCCAATCGGAAATTTCTGATTTTTCTGGAATTCTTGATAGTTTTACTTGGAAACTGGTAACATCAAAACAATCTTTTCCTCCTATAGGCTCTACCCGTGCATAGATAGTTTTACTCGGGGCTTGCTGCAGGTATTGCACATCTATGTTATTGATAGCCAGCTGTGCATCTTTTTCCGTTTCATAATAGGTAACAGAAAAATCTTCCGCTTTCTGATTTTTTAGGATGGTAACATCAATAAGACTGAGATCTATGAGTTCCTCCTGCTTATCCGTACATAACCATATATTATCAGGCTGATGAGCAACAGCTCCATTGTTAATTGTGATTTCTTTAGTTTTAACCTCCTCTTCACCAGTTATAGCGGTTATAGAAACCACAACTGTATAGGTTCCTGGGAACTCATATTCATTCTCGGCATTTACTTCATTAGAAGTATGTCCATCTCCAAAATCCCATTGAACTTTTTTAACTTGATCTTCATTCTGTAAGTTGAAATAGGTGATCTCTCCCAAGCAAAAGTTTTCTACTGAAAAATCAGTATAAAAATAAGATTGTATAAAAGTTGGAAGTCCCATATTTGTTCTTTTCCCTTCCAGATAAAGTCCTTCCCTAATAGCATTGCACCCTATACCTCTAACATTCGGGTTTTCAATAACTCCCAAATAGTCCTGGTAGATCCTAGAAAAATATATTTTCCCATCTGGGGCTAACTGTAAGGCGCCGTAATAATATTTAATAAACTCTGTGTCCTCCATGACCAGCAATTGACTCGCTTGAATATCAGATACCGTTAAATCATACTGATATATAAAAAAGTTCTCAACAGTTAGATACAAAAGTTTTCCGTTTGGTGAGAATTCAAGGCCGTAATAATGAGTATCAGGAATATTGCCTATTGTTTTCGCATTACTTAGCACTCCGGTAGCATTATTAAAGTCCAAGATTTCTGCTCCAACTTGAAAATGACAAATCCCTACTTTTTCACCATCTGGGGAGGCCTTCATATAACCCTGTGCTTTAAATCTAAATGTAGGATCTATACTTCCTAAGTCTATTCCCTCTTGACTTTTAATAGGTGTTTTAACTATACCCGATGCTGTTACCAAATAAGCCAAAAACACATTACTGTTATTTTCATGTGCCAATACCCAAATACTTTTACCATCTGCATGCTTTATGGCTGTTATCTTCTCTGTTACAGGAGTGGTTAATGTTATATTCTTTTCATTGGTTATTGCTCCCATCCCACCATCAAGATCCATGTCAACAACAGAATACTGCAATCCATTCTCCTTACCTGAATAATCAACAGTAAAAATATAGTAGCGATTGCTATCCCCTGGATGTGGAACTATAATTGCGGATTGCGTACTACTCTCATGACCGTTGAGATTCTCCCCGTTTACCATGATTTTATGGTTCCGATTATATGCTGTCAATCCATTCGTATAAAACAGAACCGCTCCTTCAGCATTGGAAATCGTCGCACACCCTTCATATGCATTCATTGCACCATCCGTTAAGACCACAGCCGAACCTGAGTTAAAATCAATTCCGGCTTGATTCCCAAAATACCATACGTTTGATTCCTTTTGAGAAAACCCAAAAAAACCAATCAATAATAAAAAGTAAAATAGTTTTTTCAACATATAATTTAACATCTAAATAACGCCACATCATTTTTTGAGATTACCTAATCTTAATAATGTTGAACAATTACTCTTGCTTCTAAACGCTCTTTTCTTGTCCGTAAATCTTTTTTCTTTTGGAAATGTAAATGCACTATTTCTCCATACCTAGTTTTCTGTTCTAGATTATTTATTAATTTAAGCAACTCATCAAATTTACCCTCAACTGTAAAGACATGTGAGTTAATTTCTAATTGTTCTTTTTTAAACAGATGAGTCTCATTAAAAACTACTAATTTAAAACCTAAGGTATCGGCGTTTGCATTCAGGCTTTTTAATAAGTTATTTTGTAATGAGGTTCCTCCTATCTGGTATTTGTTTAGCAAAGAATCTAAATATCGATTCTGCTTTATTAATAAATACTGCTGTTTAGGCATGTTCTCGAACAAAATATTTTCTGTTTTTAATGCATTATAAGAGTCATACAATGAAAGCGTTTTTGAAAATGCCCATTTATAACTAATGACAAGCATTCCTATAAAAGAAATTAAAAGAATACTATTTTTGGTTTTACTCTTCATCGCTCATATAAATTTTTAAAGAAAAAATTGAAGCATCTTGTTCGGTATAATCATATGCTGTTATATCAATTTTCTCAATCCAATTAAAGTCTTCTAATGCTTCTAACCAAGTTGAAAAAACCTTACTATCTGTCGATACTCCAGATACTATAATTAGCTTTTTTATATACACCAACTCTTTATTCTCCTTTATATCTTTGAGTAAAGGTTGGAAATTCATTTCATTTAAAAGAACTGTTTTCGGCATGCTATATGTAATAGCATCAGTATAAAAAGAAACTTTAGAAGAAGAGGATGATATCACATCTTCTATCATACGCTCCTTCGTATTTACAAGCTCTGTCAATTCAGTTATTCGGGATTTATTTTGAGTATTTACCTGTTGGGCTTGTTTTAAATTTTCCGTTTTAGAATAATAATAGTTAAAGAATAAAAAGTTAATAACAAGTAATAACAGTAGTATTAAAATTCCTATCTTAAAAAAGAGTTTATAGATACGTTGGTGTTGGCTTTCTTCTTTTAATTTGGAATTAACTTCATAAAAGTTACTCTTCTGCGTATTATTGTTTTGGATATAAGTAAGTATATTTCCAAATCCTAATAGCTGTTTACTTGTTAAGGTCATTCCACCTATATCATAACTCTGATTTGGATCCATAGTAATTGTGGATATATGAACTGTCTGATCTTGCCTATCTATCGTGAGCGCTTTATCCCTTATATGAATTACATTTTTTTGAACAAAGGGAAATAAAATACTAATATTTGAAACTCCAATAGAAAATCCTGAAATAGAAAACCCGTTTTCTTTACAAAGATCAAGGTATTTAATCACAAGTGAACGTCTACAAATTGAAATAATATTGCTATTTTCCCATTTAGTAATCTCATAGTAAAAATCTTGAATTTTTAAATTTGGAAACGCTTTATGTAAAATCATTTCATCTCCATCATCATCAGAGGTTACTATTTTAGTAATGACATCATTAGTATTTATGATTAGAAAACTCTTTTTATCTGATATAGCTAGCGATTCAAAATCAGCTATATCCACCTCTTGTGTTGTTTCAAGCTCTAGTCCCTCTCTCCTCTTCTTATACGAAGAAAAATTAAGCACTACATTCTCTTCTATTGAGAATATCTCAAATGAATTAAAGGTATTTCCTTCCTTCAGATATGATAGAAATTGATGCAACATTAGTATATAACTGTAGGTTTGATAAGTATGGTTAATTTCTTTTTTGAGTCTTCTCGCTTTCTCGAACTAAACAACCATTTCACAATTGGTATCCTTGACAATATTGGCACACCACTCCCAGAATCATTTTTAGCTTTTTCCTCAAGACCTCCTAAGATTACCAAATCTTGATCTCGCACTCTGATAATAGAACTAAACTCTCTAGAATTGAGTCCAGGAGGAGCATCTTCTTCTATTCGTTCACTACTAAAACTTGACTGAATCACATTAACATCTAGCGTGATTTGTCCATCTCCTGACACTAAGGGTTTAATACTGATTGCTAATTCAGCATCTATAGGTTGATAATTTCTAATTTCTGAAGATTGTGGTATTTGGGAACCATAATAATTTTGATTTGTAACCACATAATACGTTGTTTCGCCTATGGAAAGGTCTGCCTTATGTCCATTTAATGTTGAGAGTCTAGGAGTGGAACGTATTTTAATATTTCCATTAGATTCCAACGCTTTAATGGATGCATAAAAATTAGGGACTACTTGGCCAAAGTTTATAGATCCAAAACTTCCCCATCCACCAATAACACGATTAATGGTCTCAGCACCGAATCGAATATTTGCGTTTGGAAAAATTTCCCCTTGAGTTTCTACAGGTTCCTCTCCAATCCCTAAACTTATACCTGTCTCAACGGTCGCTGATTTATTCACCTCTAAAATCATTACTTCAATTAAAATTACAGGGACTGGTTTATCTATTTGTTTGATAAAAGCTTTAAACCTATTAATGTTAGATGCAGGACCACTAACCAAAAAACTATTGAGTTCAAAGTCTATTCTAATATCAAGGTCTTCCTTTATTTCATCAGGAAGGATATTAACCAAAGCATCCATTTTACTACTATAATCTTCAAAAGTTTGAGTTGATGTATTAACAGCACGCGTATTATTATAAGATGCATTGGGCGTATTTATATTAGAATTATAATTTCCATTCCCATTGGAGTACCCTCCATATCCACCTCCATAATAATTGGTATTCGAATTTACTGTTCTCCCAGCACTCCGATTAGTTCCAGCCTTGGTAGCAGGATCCCCGAGTAGTTCAACTGAACGGTGCATTAAATGTATTACCTCTACGTGCCTTACACTTAATTGATCCGACTTCCCAAAGAAATAGACATTGCCTTCTTTTTTATAAGTAAAGCTAGCAGCACTAGAGTCGAAGCTTGGATTTAGATTCGCATTATTAGATACCCTTTGATTTGATTGACTATTTATAGTATTTGATCTATTTGAAACATTAGCCTTATCTGAATTCTTGCTCTCAAATGCCTTCTCTAACAATTCATCAAATGTTATCTTATTGGTTCTAAAAGTAATCTTCCCTGCATCCTCCAAAGGAGATGCCATGTATACATTCAATTTTAAATCATAAGCAATCTCATTAATCATATCTGCTATAGATGCATTTTTAAAGTTCACAGATAATTCACCATTTAATGTATCTAAAACTTCATAATAAAAACTAGCTGATTTCATAGTTCTCACACGCCGCTGTGGTAACGGCATCGAGCTCCCACTTCCATCAATAGCAGCGGAAGCTGTATCCTCTAAATAATCTGCGCTGAATAAATAAAAACCTTCTCTAGATTTATTAAGGGTTAAGCCATTAGTTAAAGCTAAATTCTTCATTGCAGCATCCAAAGGCACATTATTTAAATACATTGTTAATGGAATATCCTCCATACCATTAGCAAATAATAGATTATGTCCGGAAACATCCATGATTTTCCTAAAAGTCCTACCTAAGGGGTCTTTTTGCAAATCCAAACTAATCAATTCATTATTAGCATCATAAGATACATTTATCTCTTTTTGAACTTGAGGTATTACTGCTGGATGAAATTGTTTCACATAAAGTATATTTCCTGTAAAATCAATATCTAGACTGTATTGTTTACATAAAAAAACCAAAAGGTCTGAAACCGTCACATCCGAAAAATTATTGATAATACTTATGCTATTTAATTCAGGAGCTACAGATATGTTCACTTGATGTACTTTGGATACTGCTAATAAAAAATTTGATAAGGATACATCATTTACATTTATATCCAGTTTCAAATTTTCTGTAAGTCCCGGCTCATCTACTGCTAATACCTCTAGTTGATTTTTAATATTGGTGATGCGATGTTGATTATCTTGTGCATATAATGCTAAACTTATAACACATAAAAATAAGGTTAGGGTAGTTTTTCTTATCATATTTTCTTATTCACTTAATAAGGAATAGACTTCTTCAATCGAAGTTATCCCTTCTTTAATCAAATTAATAGCGTTATCCTTTAAGGTCTTTATTTTTTTCTCTTCTAAAAAGGAATCAATTTGCAATTCATTACTTTTTACTAAACTTGTCAAATCTCCTGTAACTGGAATAATTTCATAAATTGCCTTTCTTCCCTTATACCCTGTATGGTAACATTCTGAACAACCTTGAGCACTGTAATGAGTAGTAAGCTCCTTGGGTATCTCAAAACCAGAAGGTAGTAAAGAGGGGCTTATAGCGTGTATTTCTTTACAATTAGGACACAACTTCCTAACCAATCTTTGCGCTATGCTAATATTGAGGGTACTAGCAATTAAAAAAGAAGGAACCCCCATATCTATGAGCCTTGAAATAGTACCCCAAGCTGAATTAGTATGGATTGTTGACAATACTAAATGACCTGTTAAAGCAGCTCGAATAGCCATATTTGCTGTCTTCACATCTCTTATTTCTCCAACCATTATAACATCAGGATCCTGTCTTAGAAAAGTTCTTAATGCCGATGAAAAATCAAGCCCTATACTTTCTTTGAGTTGTACTTGATTCACACCTTCTAATGTATATTCTATTGGATCCTCAATGGTCAAAATATTTGTTTGCTTATCATTAAGAACTTTTAAAGTAGCGTATAAAGTAGTAGTCTTACCTGATCCTGTTGGCCCTGAAATCAAAATAATGCCATTAGGCTTCTTAATACTTTCAGTATAAGTTAAAAGTTCCTCTTTGGTAAAACCCAGATCTCTTAAATCAAACTTACTTGCATCTTTACTTAAAATTCTCAGTACAATTTTCTCTCCATACAATGTGGGCAATGTAGATACCCTTATATCAAACTCATCATTTTTTGTAGTTAATGTTATTCTACCATCTTGAGGCAAACGTTTCTCACTAATATCTATATTGGCTCTAATTTTTATTTTATTTATAATTACGGGATATTCAGTGATTGGAATTTTATATTGTTCTCTAAGTTTTCCATCCAATCTGAAACGGATACGACAAGTTTCTTCATAGGGTTCAAAATGTATATCACTACTTCCAATATCTTTTGCATCGATAAGTACACGTTCCAAAAAATCAGAGGTATAAGTAAACATTTGATTCTGTGTCTGATCTCGTTTTCTATAATTACTATTCAAATATTTAACAAACTCATCTTTGTCTATTTTCTCTAAGCTTATGGTATAGCCTAATATTATTTCGAGTTCACTAATAATTGTATTTGAAGTACTTAAAGGTGTAAAAAGTATTAGATGATTCGTTTCCTTTTTTCTTGGCACTATATTGTAATGAAATGCCTGTTCTGAGGAAATCAATTGTAATAAATGAGATTCAATATGGTAGTCTAAATTCTTCATAAATTAAATTAAATAAACAGAAGGAAAAAAAGGTAAATAGGTGGAAAGCAGGATGATTGCAAAGAATAAAGAAAGATATCCTGCCAATGGAATAGTTTCATACTCATAATTTGCTTTTAAAAGTAAATAACAACCTAAAGCAAATAGAATTCCCATTACCAACAATATAATAAAAGTATAGGACGGAAAGCCTAATGCTAGGGACAATAGCATAAAAACATCTCCCAAACCAAAAGTATTATTAATAAATTTTCTCTTCATTTTAAGGTTGCTATAAATAGACAATAGTAATAATATAATTAGTATCAAACAGAGATTAAACATAATTGAATATAAAAGGTATAAGTAGTCCCTTCCAACTGCCTCATAAAAATTAATTCCGAAAAGCAGTGCTATTAACGGAAATAAATACCAACTAACTAATTGATTTTTATAATCTTGAATGAAGACAATTCCTAATAAAATGATTAAAATAGCTTTCAGTAACACCTAATCTTTTACAATTTGTTTTGGACTTCCTGTCTCGTCAATTTCCCAAACATTAAAGACACCATCACCATCAAAATCTGTTATTGCAATAGCTTTAGCTTTAAAACTCCCATTATCTGCACTTATGATTTGATATTCATAATTGGCATTTCCATTATTCTTAACAGATACAGGAGGTTCATAATCCAACTCAGTTATATCCAAACTGTACTTTGAATACATATACCTGTAGGTGGTCTGTGCATTATAAATTGCTTTTAATTGAGTTTGTGCCTCCACACTTTTAGCTTTTGAAATCAAAGGCATTAGATTAGGAAGTGCTATTAAAAGTAGAATTCCAATAATAGCTAAAACAATTAGCATTTCCTGTAGGTTAAAGGAATGAAGTTTCGTTTTTTTGTTTAGGGCTTTCACGAAGTAAATATTTTGCAGGAAAAATAGTAAAATGATTCTATTTATCATTAAATATTCGTCATTAATTTAAGAAAAGATTAAACTTTAACAGTAATAATGCTCAAACTTATTTAAATCGCTAGAATTCTAGTGACTTAAACAAGTTATAAAACCATCCATCAATTGTATTAAAAAATTAAGTATAAAATCTGTTCTCTGTGATTGATTCCGTAATACATGACTATAAAACACAACAGCCTTATAAATAACAAAACTACTCTGTTTAGAACCTGTTTTACTATGCTCAAATTAAACAGGAATAGGTGGGTCAACTTCACAGGAATTTACACTAATGTTGGTACTTCTGGTGCTGTGATTTGAAGATATGAACGTAACGAGATTACGTCATCCGTTGAGATTGCCAACAAAATAGCTAAAGCCCTTGATGTGTCCCTTGACTATTTGGTAGGCAATAATTCCATTATCGTAAAGGACAAAAAAATACTCGAATGTGTGGAAGCTATTGCCAATATGCCTGCAGATGAGCAGCAACAAATCTTTAATGTGATTGATGCCTTATCACGTGATTATAATGCTAAAAAAGTCTATGCATAATCAAAAAAGAGGTCGTCTAAAAAGTAATTTTTAGACGACCTCCTATTATTCATTTATTCTTGCTGATTTGGCACTGGTGGTATCGGTATTTCAAGTAGAGGAACCTTACCTCTTGTTTTACTCATAAAATCATAAGATGTCTTAACCAATTCTTTATTTTTAAAATTAATGCTTTTTCGAACTAATCTCTCTAAACTTTCAGGCGATTCACTTTCGTAATAATTTTTTAAAAATGCAGATATGTTGCGTAGGTTAAAGGATATTAGCGAACTGTCCGAACAGGATAGGGAAGCGATTCTTTATAATATTGACGCCCTGCTTCGTGATGCCAAAACTCGTTTGGCTTATAAATAAAAAACCACCTCGTTAAAGGTGGTCTGTAAATTAATTTTCGTTTTGTAATGGTGGTGGTGGAATATCAGGTGTATTTATTACTGGGAATACTGCTCTGGTTTCCACATTAAAATCATCATTTGATTTTATCATTTCTCTGTTCCTAAGACCAATAAGCTTTTTAACCAAAGAATCCAACTCCTTTGGCGCATCATTTTCATAGTAATAGATACTCTTTTTTACATTATTGCTATTGATTAGCACATTATAAACTTGCATATCTACTCTGTTAGAAGTATACTCGTCTTGAAGTTCATTTAAATTTATTTTTTTTAATAAAAATTTTATATTTTCCTTTTCTTTAGAACTTAATTTATACTCATATAAACCTTCTTTTTTATTAAATTTTACAAACTTAAACAAGACTTTATTGTTATCTATTTTTAAGTCAAGAATAGGGCAAGTTTTATAACAACCAGAAGTTGAAATTTCAATATTAATACTATCATTGGAACAAGAACACAAAAATGTACTAATCAACATAATCATACATAGTATTCCAAACCTGTGTGCGTGTCTTATTTTCATTATATTTTTTATTTGTTTGTAGCATTATAGAAAAACCTTGGTTAGCAAAGAGACCTTTATATTCTCTTCTCTCAAATTGTTTTGTAAATATATGTTGACGATTAACCTTCCTATATCTATCGTTAACAAATTTATTTAAGTTTGAATAATCCATTACGCCGTTATCCAAAAAATCTGTTGCATATTTATCAGCGTGAATAAAACTTTCGTGTGTAACATCCAAAACTCCTTCAAAGCCACTACTATTTGATAAACTTACATTTATACTTAATCTACCATTGTCTTCTTTTGTAAAGCCAGTTTCGGCATCTCTACCATCAGATTTAGATAACGGTTCCGTATTATAAGCTAAGTCGACACCTTCTGAATGATATTTACCATCTGAACCAAAAGTTATATCAGTTCCTTCTATTGACTGACCTTTTGAGGCAAATTGGGACAACCAGTTTTTACCTTCTTTCGTACCAGCAAAATCTTGAATAGCTTGAACTGCATTTGCATTAACGTAATTTCCCTCATCATTTTTTTGAAATAACTGAGCAAGGTTTAAACTGTCTCCAGCTATCTCTCTAAAATAAACAGGATTATTACCACTAAAATGATAAGGTGATAATCTTTCATACTTTTCAGCAAACCTATCGATTTTGTTGAACCTTGCAATTGCGGGGTCGTAGTCTCTCCATTGATAAGCTAAAGTGTTTTTTCCTAACTCTTCTTCGAGTTCCTGACCTTGGAACGTTTTGAAGTTATTTTCAGTACCGTTCACGACATTATTGTACCCCTTGTGTTCAAGTCCAAAAGGATAATAATTACTCTCCTCTACAATTTCATTGGTGGCAATACTTCCATTGTTATCAGCATCTTGGTAAGAAAGTCTAACATTCCCTAAGTGGTCTTTATATTGATAGACATAGTTATAACCAGTTCCTTCTGCATCCACATAGCCTTCTGCATGGTTGAAAAACTGTAAACCTCCATTTTCATAAATGTAATTCCCAGCATAATCCATAGTTGATGTCACAGAACCTCCTTCAAGAACTTTCTTTTGTAATTTCGTTCCTAAAGCGTCGTAAATATAAGAAATATTTCCGCCGCCTATGGTAACACTCGTCGGTAAATTTAAATGGTTATAGAGGATTCCATTTGCAGGGATTCCTTTGTTTAGGTCTGATATCATATTCCCATTG
>NZ_JBSXNL010000015.1:0-6014 GCF_056857615.1 Galbibacter sp. L-19 | reverse complement strand
ACCCATAATAAAATTATCGGTAAGACAGGTTCTATGGTAAGAACAGCCTTAAGGTCTAAACCATCGTTTCGTTACATGGCCGGATGCCATGATCATGTGTAGTCGTTAATTATGAGAGAAAAAAGTATTGAAGTACCGAGACATCCGCATCGTTTAGCCACTTATTATTGATAATAAGTTTTGGCAATCGACCACTGAGCCTAAATTATATCGTCACTCCCATAACAATAATGTCCTAAATTGGACATTTTGGTTTTTTAGGAAATAGGATAAAATACACCGTAAACGCAACATTATACTGCGCCTTGATAATCAAGTTTTTTGGTTGGTGTTTCATCCTATTCGTTTCGTTTCGTTTTGGTTGTTAATGTTTAAAAAAAATCTTCAAAAACCGACCACCGCACCATAAGAAAGCAAAGTTTAGTTTGCGGGGGAAAGGAAAACAAGCTATTTTTATGGTTGCAACAATTTTAAGCCGTCCTTAACCTTCGCATACACGTATGTTTTCGAAGTCACGGGATCAGTTGCTGCCGGATAGCAGCTAATGGGTTTTATACCATTGGTAGGCATGGGCTAACACCCTTACTTTTGCTTCCGGTTTTTGGTGTTCAATCGGGGCACATTTTATGTTTTTTGACATGGATTGAAGGGGTTATACCTGTTCAATACCACAATCTGAGATGATCGCTGTAACTGGGCTTCGGATACACAGTGAAGGTAATTTTATAAACTTCGTTTTCATAAGTATTGGTTTTAATGAAACGAAGTGCCGGAAGAGTTAGGAACGAAAAAACGCCCCCCACACTTCTGTCCGATGGGATAAAACGACCAAGCCTTAACCCCGTCATAGCTCCGAAGAGTGTATGACATCCACACAGAAGTTTAACGCGAGAGGCGTCCGCCAGAAAGGCATCTACAAAGATACTAATTTCTGGCAATGCTGGACGAACTCACGGTCAACTCGTGTGGAAATGCTTGGTCTTTTTTTCGAACGAGCAACATCGTTAGTTCGCTCCCTTAGTGGGAGTGACAATATGTTATGGGCTTATTAAACCCGTATAAATCTCATTAGCAATGCTTTGAATTTATTCTTGCAACAAATATAAGAAACATTATCAAATAAACCAACATGTTGGTTTTAAAATTTAAAAAATTTATGCCTAACGAAAAAACAGTAATTGAAACAGAGTACAGGGAAATGGCTCACTTGGATTATCTTTTTATTTTATATATTAAACAACTTCGGGAAGAACAAAAATGGACTCAACAAGACCTAAGCGAAAAAATGGGGGTAGCGAAAAGTTTTGTAGGTAACGTTGAGTCGTTCATCCAACGACATAAATATAGTATTAGGCATTTAACACTTTTAGCAAAAGCATTTAAGTATAAATCTATATCAAAACTATTTGGCTTTCCTACGCCAAAACATGATAAAATACGTTTGACATTGAAAGTTACAACAGTTGTTAAAGGAAACGACAAGTCAAGAAGTAAAAGTGTGGAAGTGGTAAAAATTGAGGCGGTGGAAACAAGAGAAAAACAATAGAGCTATTATTGAATCAAAAATTAGCATTAGTGCTTTTTACTATATCATGACAATTTTGACATTCTTAAATATTACAAATCGGCAATTTTGGATCTAAGCATTCCCGCCCTTCTATGGTAATATTGACTGGTAAATTCAAATGATTCTAGGGAATCCAGTTTGCTGAGATATCCTTGTTTTAGTATCCGATAATACTTTTTATTATCTCACTAAATCAGAAGATTTTAGGGAATGGGATGATTATATTATATTTGGTTTATACTTGTATTTTGGTTTCATATAAATTGATTGTGTTATCTCTACCCATATATATTTTTCATTACTAGATTCATCTTTACAATGAACTATCCAATAAAAATTTCTTTCGCCTGCTCCAAAAAAACCTGGTAAAACAAATCTTAAACCATTTCTAAAAGGGTTCTTTCGATTTTCAATTTTATTTGGCACTCGAATGGATACTATTTCATAGTTTCTTAAATTAAATGTCTCTTTAACATCCAATCGAAACTTTTCCTTTTGTTCTTCTTTATTAAAATACCATCTTAATTCCTTAAAAGAATAGTATAAAAGAATCAATCCTAGTGATAATAAAAAAATAATTGTTATTAATAACTCCATTAAAATTAGTACATTCTGAAAGAATTTAACATTGGTTCAAAAATAGGCTCATACTCTCTATATGAAGTATATTTGGAATTAATAGTAATTATAAAAACTTTATCTATATCTTTTCTTCCATAAAAAGTTTGGAAAACTAATTCAGAATATTGTCCTTTTTGGATTTTAAATTTCCTTTGAAAAGCTTCATCTACTCCTTCTATTTTTAACTCCTTCACATCAATTTCTGTTATTAAAGTATTCGTTCTAAGTGTATCAATGTGTTTTGTTAAGTATTCAGATACCTTTAAATCATAGTTGGATACCACTATATTAAAGTTAGCTTCATTTTTGTTTTCAGAATTGATATATGTGAAGAGAGAAAAGTTTGGGTTATAATCTTCCTGAATCCAAGAAGACGGAATAGACACTTCAAAATTATCTTCTTTGCTCTTGACAACTTTCCATGTTGCGTCATCGAGATACTTGTATTTCCAGTTTCCGAAAGGTATCCCATCTTTAAACATCCCTTCTGCCACTTTTTCTTTTTTATAATAGTAATTCCATTTCCCTTGTTTTATAAGTCTATCCCCATAGCCAGCCATAAATATTCCATCATTTCTAAAATATGCATGATGAGTATACTCACTAAACTGATTACAGGTATCTATTTCAACAAAGTATTCATTTAAGGTCCTTTTATCTTTTATTTTTTTTGAACACATTACCTTTTCACAAGAACTTAGCATAATGATAGCTGTTCCCAATAGAAACGTAAAACAAATATGGCTACTATTATTTCTTCTTTTTCTTTTCAACATTTGCATTAATTTCGACGTTTGCATCACCAACCAAAAAAATACCGTAACTACCTCCAGTTGATAATCCAATAGATGCTTCATCTGATTGATTATTTGAGTTTGTACTTCCTTCGAGAAAAAGAACTCCCCCTTCAATTGTTGTTTCTTTATCAATTACATTTCCCTGATCATCAAAAGTTATATTATGTTCTGTTCTCACACCTCCAATAGCACTAATCCCTGCTCTATTTATTATCTTTTTATCTGTATTAATATCAATATCAGCGTTTACCCCATCTAAAAGTCTAAATTCGACTTTCCCTTCTGCTTCAAACAATTGTTCTGATACAATTCCTAGTTCTATTTTTGCTCCATTATCTAAACCAATTGCAAATTGGGGACCAAAAGACAACCTAGCATTACCTTCAATAGTTGCACTAGTATGATCATTAAAGGCTTGACTAGCCCCTTCTGCCCCTTCACTTAATCGTTGCATATCTCTTTGGTTCAGTTTCTCTTCAGACATTGTTCCTCTACTGGCTATTTCATCTCCTCCTCTACCCAATCCAGTAAAGTAACTTATTAACTGTTGCCACCACGGTGGCTCTCCAGAACCTTCAGGAGTCATCCCATCTGGATCGATAAAATAAATTGGATTATCAAAGGCATAATTATATGGACTATGTCTACGCATTTGTTCTGCTAGTGGGTCTAAGTTCATCCATCTACCAAGTGCAGGGTCATAGTTCCTTGCCCCAAAATCATAAGTGTTGATATCCAGGCTTTCATCATACTCCTTGCCATTGTACTTCCAGCGTTGCGCTACACTGTTCCCTAAAGATGATGTAGCCGATCCATACCCCTTATGCTTGAGTCCGAAAGGATAATAATTACTCTCCTCTACAATTTCATTCGTAGCAATGCTTCCGTTGCCATATACAAACCTGACACAACAATTCTACATGTCACTCAATTAATTCATACTATGTTATTTATTCTACATAGATTAATCGTTCGAAATATTTTCTTACTTCAAAATAACTTGAAGTAGCTCTATCTGTTGAATCCTTGTAATAATATTCTACCAAAACTCCTCTAAGCAAATTTTTTCCTTTAACATTAAAGTACCTTCCGAAAATGGCAGTCTTCCTAAAATCCGATTTAAGTTCAAGTGCTTTCCTAATCTCAACTTCTAAATTGAGATTATATGTAGTGTCCTTAACTACTTTACTATAGTTAGAAAAATCAGAATTAAAATTCTCTGAATTATCTCTTGGTAAAATAACCATTATAGAGGAATTAATATCTTTAAAGTATGGTCCGACTAAATCTAATTTAGCCTTTATAGGTTCATTTATATTTATCGTATCTTTTTCTATCAGTAAATCATAGAAACTACTTTTATTAAATAATGTGTCACCATATTTATTAAATACCCAGTTTTGATTTAAATATCCTTTCCCATCTATTTTCATAAACTCCTTCACTTCTTTTAATTTACCGTTCTCATAATAATAAGACCATACACCTATAGGTATCGTATCATCTATAAAATCACCTTTGCTTTTTATATTACCATCTTGAAAATAGTTTTTTACTACTTTTTTATCTCCAGAATACTTAATAAAAGACATTAGATTACCATCCTTATAAAAAATATTTGAAGAATCCTTTTCGTTCCTTTCATTCAAATAATGAATTGCCTTCAATTCACCTTCAGAATAATATTCTTTATCTTTTCTATTATCTGTTGTACAAGAAATAACTATCAATAACACAATAAGCAACAATACTTTTTTTTTCATAATTAATCTATTGTATCTCTTTTAATCCAGATTTTTTCAAAAAAACCTGTGTCGTTAAATTTTGCTGAATCACTTTTTGCTGTTTCATAATCATTAGTTTTATGTGATTCTCCTATTCCACCATAATCTGCCCCACCCGATGAACCTGATTTCTTTCCATACGTAGCATTCTCTTTCAATTGTCCTTCCACAGTATACTCAATATTCGGCTCATTTTCAGTATTAGATGTTTCATTTGTAGATCCACTTGATGCCTCTTCGCTAAAAGCTTGGGATACATCCGAAAAAAGTCTAGCCCCCTCGGCAACCTTATTTTCAAACCCTGGCCCTTTTGCTGCAGACAAAAAGATTACTGAGGATACATCTAACATCTCAGCATCACCATCAGCTTTTCTGTCTTTAGACTCACTAATGGATTCCGATCTAGCACCTGATTCTCCTGTCAGTACATATCCGCCTCCATTACTCAGTTTATCTGCGGCAATTAAAAGTGGTCCAACTGCAAAAGCTAATGCACTTTTAGCTGTTCTTTCCACTTTCATGTTTATTTCATTAATTTTAGATTTAAATGCTCGTGCTATCCCTTCTCCATTGATTGGCGGATCACCAGGACCATGTGGCATCATCCCATCAGGATCGATAAAATAAATAGGATTATCAAATGCATAATTATACGGAGAATGTCTACGCATTTGTTCTGCCAACGGGTCAAGGTTCATCCATCTACCAAGTGCAGGGTCATAGTTCCTAGCTCCAAAGTCATAGGTATTGACATCAAGGCTTTCATCATACTCCTTACCATTATACTTCCAACGTTGCGCTACACTGTTCCCTAAAGATGATGTAGCCGGTCCATACCCCTTATGCTTGAGTCCGAATGGATAGTAGTTACTTTCCTCTACAATTTCACTTGTAGTAATACTTCCATTATTGTCTGCATCTTGGTAGGAAAGTCTAACATTCCCTAAGTGGTCTTTATACTGATAGACATAGTTATAACCAGTTCCTTCTGCATCTACATACCCCTCTGCATGATTGAAAAACTGTAAACCTCCATTTTCATAAATGTAATTCCCAGCATAATCCATAGTCGATGTTACAGAACCTCCTTCAAGAACTTTCTTCTGTAATTTCGTTCCTAAAGCGTCGTAAATATAAGAAATATTTCCGCCGCCTATGGTAACACTCGTCGGTAAATTTAAATGGTTATAGAGGATTCCATTTGCAGGGATTCCTTTGTTTAGGTCTGATATCATATTCCCATTG
>NZ_JBSXNL010000014.1:0-15136 GCF_056857615.1 Galbibacter sp. L-19 | reverse complement strand
TCGTACTAACTAAAATAGTCTGACTCTCATTAGCGCTTACGATGTTTTCTAAATATTCTTCAACAGTAGTATACGTATCTCCATTGATAGTAACTGGGCCGCTGTTAACGATATTTTCAAAATTGTTTACTACACCACCTGCAATATCAATTGCATAAATTCCTGTTGGTAAAGATGCAGGATCCCATCCATCAGCATCTGTACTTGTAGGGGCTGTTTGATTATTTGCCGCTAAATAAGCTTCCGATACGTAGTATAGTTCGCTTTTATCGGTCGTACTCACTAAAATAGTCTGACTCTCATTAGCACTTACGATGTTTTCTAAATATTCTTCAACAGTAGTATACGTATCTCCATTGATAGTAACTGGGCCGCTGTTAACGATATTTTCAAAATTGTTTACTACACCACCTGCTATATCAATTGCATAAATTCCTGCTGGTAAAGATGCAGGATCCCATCCATCAGCATCTGTACTTGTAGGGGCTGTTTGATTATTTGCCGCTAAATAAGCTTCCGATACATAATATAATTCGCTTTTATCGGTTGTACTAACTAAAATAGTCTGACTCTCATCATCTCCAACATTCGATTGAACCCAAGCTGCATCATCCGTAGTAGGGTCTCCATCAGGGTCATTCACAAATGTATAAACATCTCCTGTAGACTCATCTACATAAATATCTCCTGCATCACCTGTTGTGTTGTTATTATTTGGATTACCTGTTCCACTTTGACTTACATCAAAGGTTTCTACTGTACCATCAACTGCTGTATGTGTTGCTTTTCCGTCTACTACACTTAAACTGTCTGTGCTTTGCTCCCACTCGCCTGTAGTTTCATTATATACATAGGTATTACCTGTGGAATTATCAATATATACATCCCCGTCGTTTCCAGAAGTGTTGTTATCGTTAGGATCTCCTTCATCTATAATTAAGTTATCTCCTGCTACCTGAACCCAAGTTGTTCCATTGTGTGTATAAACATCTCCTGTAGACTCATCTACATAAATATCTCCTGCATCACCTGTTGTGTTATTATTATTTGGATTACCTGTTCCACTTTGACTTACATCAAAGGTTTCTACAGTGCCATCAACTGCTGTGTGAGTTACTTTACCATTGGCTACGTTTAAAACATCGGTGTTTTGTTCCCACTCGCCTGTAGTTTCATTATACACATACGTGTCGCCTGTAGAGTTATCGATATATACATCCCCTTCGTTTCCAGAAGTGTTGTTATCGTTAGGATCTCCTTCATCTATAATTAAATTATCTCCTGTTACCTGAACCCAAGTTGTTCCATTGTGTGTATAAATATCTCCTGTAGACTCATCTACATAAATATCTCCTGCATCACCTGTTGTATTGTTATTATTTGGATTACCTGTTCCACTTTGTGTAACTTTAAAGGTAGTTTTAGTATCATCTTCAGAAGTATGTGTATACGTTCCATCTCCGTTATCCTTTAAAACAGTTACGGTTTCATTAGCCTTTACAATATCTTCAAAACTTATATTTTGAAGATTCCCTTCATTGTCAATATAGTTAAATGTCTCCTCTAATGGATTGTATATAACAATGTTATCTGGGAAATCCCCAGTACCATTAACATCGTTTGTATTAAGAATACGAAGCCATTTATCTACATACCAATAATAGTACCCCGGTATTAAATCGGTAGTAGTAGCTGTATTAAAAACTAACAAACTGTTAACATTACCGTTAACTATAGTACTTGAATCTGTTGTACTTTTGAGTGCAAGTCTCGGAATAAGCAACCCCTTGTCTTGGGCTTCAACATCTAGTTGAGAGGAACTATTGGGATATGTATTTCCTATCCCAACTTGAGAATAGGAAAAATAGCCAATAGTTAATGCTAGAAAAAGTAATAATTTTTTCATTCGTTATATCGTAATTTATTTTATATAGTTTAGCCTTCACTTATTAAGAAACCCAATCATCATTTTCGTCACTCATAATTGACTCCTATTAGACTAAAAGCGATATAAAATCGATAAACTACTTACAAAACCTTCTTTTTCATCCTGAAAATCATAAAGAATTATCTTTCAAATCATTATTAATAGTATTAAAAACTTTAATTTTTGAACTATTCTTAAAGAATGAAGATATATTTTAACTTAATAAAAATATTCAAAAAAAATAGACTAAATTCTAATAACACTCAAGTAAATTAGAGTATAAAAACAACTACCACCTAGTTGAAAAAAATCTACATTACGCTATGATTTTAGCCCTCAATATAGCTTAGTAAGCAGTTTAAATTTGTAAATTAAAATTGAAGAGAAATTACATTGTGTAGTCTTTAATAATAAACTAGCACGCTTACGTATATAAAATAAAACTTAGAATTATAAAAAATAGGAAACTAGTTTGGAAATAAAATAGCCTTCTCTATTTTAAGAGAAGGCTATTTTATACTGTTACAAAATCTTAACTAATTTATGTTTAAGGATTTGTAATTTTTAAATCAGCACCTTTCATAGTTTTGGTATCGATTTTGGTATTTAAGATATTTAAAATAGTAGGTGCAATTTGATTACTGTATAATTGCTCATCATGTTTAACTTCTCCCAATGTATTTACATTAGCACCAAAAGCAATTAACCACACCTCATCTGCTCCCTTAATATCTCTTCCGTGACTTCTCCATGTTTTTAAAGGCGTTGTACCACGACCATGATCTGTAGTAATTATAAAAATTGTATTGTCTTTATAAAAAGGATCTGCTTGTACAAATTCCCATAAATCTTTTATAAAAGAATCTGTAGTATGTGCCGATTTTAAATATGCTTCATAATGACCATCATGTGCAAAATCGTCTGTTTCTCCGTAGGAAATATAAACTACCTTAGGATGTTCTTTTTGTATGTATTCTTTTGCATAGTGATGCGTAAAAGCATCCAAACGAACACTTCCCCATGGGCTAGGAATTTCAGTCTGCAATTGATTTAAAAACTCTTCTTTTTCGGTTAAGTCACCTTCTGCATTTCTAAATCCTGCATTTACAGGGATTCCACTTCTTTCATCATTAATTATAAAAGGAAACACATCCCAACTCCCAAAGGCTGCCACCTTATTTTTAAAACCTGCTGTGTTATTTAGCAATTCTAAAATAGTAATATTAGGATTATAAATCTTATCATTACTCTTTATGTTTACATCATCTGCAGCCCCTGTTAAAATTTCATTATAACCAGGGTAAGAAAACCACATCGTGTTTGTTAAATTCACCTTACTTCCTACATTTCTATTTCCATGAATCTGTCCGCTTTTAGCTACAAAATTCCATACAAATGGAAAAAGTGCAGTTCTACGTTCTTCTGGAGTTTCCTTCCAAAACATTCTCTTTAACCCTTCTGGATTAGCTACATATTCTTTGTTAGCTACTAACTTCTCATCTGCCCCAGTAAATAGCTCCTGCCAACGAAGGCCATCTAACGTAATTAAAATTACTTTCTGATCTTTATCTTGTGCCGAAATAAAGCTCGTTATTAATAAAAGTAGTAAACTTATCTTTTTCATTTGTTAATATTTATTGATTTAAAAAGTCAGATGTGATACCCTCAATTATCAAATCGATTGGTTTGATAAAACTGCTAATAGGCATCTCATATTTTTATTTTGTTGTAAAAGTTGCGGTTTTAGACCAATCACTCCAATTTAAATTTTGATCTCTATAACGTACGCGCCAGAAATATTTAGTGTTAGATTTTAATAAAGGCATTTTCTCATCTGTAAGATCATCATCCTTTTGTCGGTTTTCATTATAATACCAATTTTGGTATTGCTTCCATCTATCTACTATAATATTAGAAAATTCAGCATCGGTAGCTAATTGCCAATTTGAAGCTGCATGAAAACTATCTTTATAATCGCTTTCATAACCTCCCGCCTTCAACATTACATCTTTAATTGCTATATGCTCTCCCATTGGACTTTCTATTATTGGAGCGTAAGGCAAGCGTTTTTTCTTATAAATTACCATACTATCTGTAACCTCATTGTTTCTAGATTGTACAGTATTTCCCCTACTAACTCTTTTTACAACAAACTTAGGATTTTCTGGGTTTGGATCTACCTCTACCATTACAAATCCATACTCATCTTGAGTTACAGTAAATTCATCATAATCTCGTCCTTCAAATTCTCCCCAATTATCTATAGCTCCTCCAGCAGAAGCTACATTAATCCACAAATGTTTATGTTCTTTAGATTGCCCTCTTGAATACCCATGTGTATGTCCGAAAAAATGTATACTCGGTTTTCCAGTTTTGGTAGTAAAATTCTCTAATAATTCAACAACTTTTCCTGTAAAATCTGTCTCCCCAGGAATCCATAATTCCGATTTATGTGGATGATGTAATTGTGCGAAAACAAAATCTATTTCATTATTATTGGCTGTACGCTCTAAAAGTTCTTTTAACCAAATATATTGCTCTTTAGAGTCTCTATATCCCTCATTTGAATTTAGCCCTATTATTCTTGTATTTCCATAATCTTTATACCACCAATGCTCGGCATAAGCTGGAGTTCCATTTTTAGGAAGACTAAAATATTTAAAATAGAATGTAGAATTCTTTTCATGGTTCCCCAATACAGGATATACAGGTACATTTGAAAATAACTTCTTTGAAGGCTCAAAAAACTCATTTTGCCATTGTTCATATTTAGTTCCATTTTCAACTAAATCTCCAGGAATAAGCACTAAGGCCAGATTGTCTGAAATATCTTCTCCATATTCTTTCTTCAAGTAGGTTAAAATTCCTTCATTTACAATTTCAGCAAACTTTTCTGGTTCATTATGGTCTCTTTGCATATCGCTCATGGCTAAAACATTGAACGCTTTTTTATCTTCAGCAAAAGGAGGAGTTTTAAACTGATAAACATCTGAATACGTTTCTCCAGTTTTTACTCTATAATAATAAGTTGTAAAACGCTCTAATCCTTTAAGTGTTACCTCGTGAATTCTATGGTCGGAAAAATTAACATCGTAAGAAATTCCTGTCTCTTTTTTCTTTAAATCGGTTGTTTTGCCATACAATACTGTACTTTCTTCTCCCACAGCTGTTTCCCACATAATAGTTATTTCTTGTGGAGAAGCGTTTTGTAAGTAAGGCGCTACTAATAAATTTTGTTTAACTGTTTGTGCATGAGTCAACATTAAACTCAACATAAAAAAACAGATAAGCAGGCTTTTGGTATAAACTAATCTCATCTCTATAAATTTGAAATACTGTTTTCTAAAATATGAATTGCTTTTAACAATTCCTCTCGTGTAATTGTTAAAGGAGGCGATAATTGTAAAACATTCCCCGAAGAAACTTTAAAACTTAATCCTTCTCTTAAACAATTGTACATAACTTTTTCGGCAGCTTCTACGGCCTTTTCTTTAGTTAATCTATTTAAAACTAATTCAACTCCCCAAAGCATTCCAATCCCTCTTACATCTCCTATTATATCAAACTTTGTTTTTAATCTATTGAGTTCTGTTTTTAGAAAAGCTTCATCTGCTTTAACTTTCTCCAATAAACCTTCCACAATTCTAATCGTTTCCATTCCAGCTACTGCTCCAAGTGGACTTTTCTCGTGGGTGTAATGCCCCAAAGACAGTTCTCCAAATGTATTATATTTATCTCTTGTTATAACCGCTGCTTGCGGAAATATTCCTCCCCCAAGTCCTTTTCCTAAACAAATAATATCTGGTTCTATAGAATAATGCTCAAAAGCAAACAATTTACCTGTCCTTCCTAAAGCTATTGGAATTTCATCTAAAATAAGAAGAACTCCATATTTATCGCATAATTTGCGAGCCTCCTTCCAAAACTCTTTAGAAGGAATTTGTACGTCTGTATTTCTAATAGTTTCTGCTAAAAAAGCACCAATATCTCCTTCTTTAGCAAAAACATATTCCAAATATTCTAAACACTTGGCCTCATTATTTTCAAAAATCCCTCTATAGGTAACGGGAGGTGGAATTCTTTCTACTCCTGGCATTAGAGGTCCCATAGCTTCTCTAAAAACCGCTTCTCCTCCAACACTGATAGCATCTAAAGACGCTCCATGAAAAGAATCCCAAAAAGAAACCACTTTAAACTTTCCTGTAATAGCTCTAGCCAATTTTAACGCTATTCCAATTGCAGAGCTTCCATTAGGCGTTAATAAAACTCTATTTAAATCTGATGGAGCTATAGACGCTAATTTCTCAGCAAATAAAACGGCTGGTTCATTGGTATACCTTCTTGTAGAAAAAGAAAGTGTTTTTAATTGCGCTATTAATTTTTGAATTAATTCCTCATTTCCAAAACCTATTTGATGCACATTATTACCATGAAAATCTAAATATTTATTTCCAGACAAATTCTCTATATAACTATTTTTAGATGATTTTAAAACATCCAAACAAGGAGTAGACATAGATTGATGCATAAAATAACGTTCGTCCTTTTCTAAAATTAACTGTGTATGCCTATCCTTTTCTCGAAGGTTCCATTTTTCCCTTTCTGAAGTAGTATTAATATCTCCTTCTGTTCTTTTATTAATTTCACCTTGCTTCATAAGGACCAAATTTATTTACCACATTACGCTTTTCATCTTTATCATTCAAAATGTAAACATTGTATTTTTTTCCATCATTATAAACCCTTACTACAATATGTCCTTCCTGACTTTTATACGCATCTAAGCGATTGCCTATTACTTTTTTATTTGCAGCTAGCATTACTGTTGAAAACACATCTCGCTCCCCAGGATATATTTCTTTACTAAGTATTCTTCTGAGCACTTCTTCTCCAGGATGATCTGACGACCAATTTTGTTGTACCCATACTCGAGGACGAAGTGTTCTTACATAAAATGCATTTTGAGAATCTCTATTTCCATGATGATTTAAGGTAGCAACATCAACAGGGCCTACAACAGGAGCAATATTGGATTCTAGGGAATTAAAATCGGTTGCCCCTATTGCATTTACCCCGCTAATATCTCCTCCGGTATAATAATCAAACAAACCAAATGAAATTTTTATAACGGTACTTAAATTATTTTCAGAAGGAGAATCTCCTTCTGAAAATAATGCGTAGTAATTTTCCTTTTCTCCTGTCCAGACATTACCATTTACAGCAATATTTCTGACAGAAAAACTCTTATAATTTTCAGGATTATATAACAGTCTTATTTGATTTAGCATTCCTGCTTTTAGAACAGAATGTTTCAATCCATTTTTAGAGTGTACATCACTATATTTCCAATAATTTTTCAAAGTTGGAATTATATGATATTTATCTGCAGATAGCTCCTTTTGAACCTGTTCATCTTTTAAATCTATAGGAAACTGAGAACCTCTATCTATTAAGTTTTTAATAGGAATAGCATCTCCAACAGCAACAATTCCGGTTAATTGATACTTCCCTTTTTTAGAATATAACCGTGTACTATCTACTTCTCCAAAATGATCATCATGATAATGCGTAATCAAGGCATAATCTAAAGTCTGCCCTTTTGGTTTTGGATGAAATTGATTTATATAATCTACAATCCATTCAGGAGCAGTTTTACTTCTATTAGGAAGCAATTTTGCATTTCTATCAGACAAAGTTCTTGGATGTGTTTCTGAGGTATCTCCTGCATCTATAAGCAAAGTAGTTCCATCTGGAAAAACACAAAAAGTAGCGTCTCCTCTACCAGTGTTTATATGATGAATCTCTAAAATACCAGGTTCCCAATTTGGGTACATCTCTTGAGAGATTCCTTTATAAAAGCACAGAATGAATAAAAAATATAAAGCTAGTTTTATAGTTGTTTGCACGCTGTTTTTAATTTAAAAGTTCTGTAGAAACTAGTTGCTTTGGATTTTTACCATCTTTATAATAAACATCTAACCAACCATCTCCTCCCCCATTAAACCAAGCTACTTTTATAGCATGTTCTCCAGCATTAAGCTTAACAGTTCCAGATTTTTCTAGTACCCCATGGTCGCCATCATTAGCTACCACCAACTCATTATCAATCCATAGTTTACTCCCATCATCAGATCTAGTGTAGAAAGTATAATTAGCTGCTTTTTTAATATCTATAATTGCTGTATAAATTACTGCTGTGTTCTCTTTTATCTTCTCTTTTATTTCTTCTGAAGTGATTTCATAGGTGTTACCACTATCATCTGGAGTTTTATTGGACAGCTCAGGAAGAGAAGTAAGATTCACTAAATAATAAATTTTATAAGATACTCTCTTTCTATCATCATGACGAATTCTAAAAAAGGCTTCGCTTAAGGGACTCGATATTTTCCCCTCTAAAAATATTGCTGCTTTTACTACTTTATTGTCGGTTATATCAATAATACCCTCATATACTGTTGATTTTTTTGTAGGCATAGACCCATCTAAAGTATATCTAATAACACCTTGTTTATTTGGATTTATTATTTCCAATTTCGTTTCATTAAAAAAAAGACCTCCTGCTCTTTTATTCAAACTAGCTTCTGGCTTTATTATGGGAGCTACCAAACGATCTTCAATAAGATACTCATCACCCTTTATTTCATTCCCTTCAAACAATGACAGAACAGGCTTTCCTATCCATGCTGTAGGCGTTTTAACACCTAATGCATAGGCAACGGTAGCAGCATTGTCATATTGATATACGGGCGTTTTAATTTCATATCCTTTTTTAACTGATTTCCCCCAGGCAATAAATGGGATTTCAATTTCTGCTAAAGACTCCCCTCCATGTCCTTTTCCTACTCCACCATGATCCGAAGAAATAATAACCAATGTATTTTCTAGTATTCCAGCTTTTTTAATTGCCGATAAAACCTCTCCTAATAATTTATCTCCTTTTGTAACCGATTCATAGTATTCTGGTGTTCCATGTCCGTATTCATGACCAGCATGATCAATATGGTCAAAATGAATAAAAGTAAACGTCGGTTTTTTATTCTTAATATAACTACTTGCTACGGCGGCAGTCTGTTCTTCTGTGTCTGCATGAATATCAAAATTAACAGCACTTTTCTCAAACAATCTACCAAAATCGCCCCAATGATAGATAGCACCTATCTCTGTATTTTCTTTTTGCTTATTTATTAAATTAAAGACCGTAGGAAACAAAAAATCTTCCCCTTGAACTACTGTAGGTAACTCAAAATTGTCTTTATTCCACGCATTAGATGTAATCCCATGTTGAGAAGGGCTAGCTCCCATTATCATAGATGCCCAATTAGAACTAGAACTTGTAGGAAGTACGGCTCTTGCTCGCATGGTAGAAGCCCCTTCAGCAATAACCTTATCAAAATTAGGTGTGGAAGCATTTCTAATCCCATCCGGACTAAGTCCATCAAACCCAATTACAACAACATGTTTAATTTCTCTGTTCTCAGTAGAATTATTATGGCAAGACCACAAGCCTAAAAGACTTGTGGTTACCATAAAAATGATTTTTTTAAATTTCATAGATATTAATTATTCACAGACACATCCCACCAAAGCAATGTATTTAGATTATCTCCTCCCATTCTGCTCACAGCCTCTTGGTAGTTTGCATTGTTTGTAGATTTAACTGAATTTGGATATTGAAAACGAACTGGCACTTTCCCTCCGTTAGCAGCATCTGGACCAGGCACTATTGCTGGCATATTGGTACGTCTCCAATCCGACCAAGCTTCAAAACCTGTGTAGAAAAGTGAAATCCATTTTTGCATAGCCACTTTCTCTAGTTTTTCTTCGGAAGTTCCTGTATAAGCTACTTTTTCTTGATTTATATATGCATCTACATCAAAATTTTCCAAGCTTGTAGCTATTTCATTCCAACCGCCAGCATTAATTCTTTCTAAATAATACTCAAATGAAGCATAAATTCCATTTTCATAATACTGCTCTGATGTCCCTGCAGTAATAAAATTTTTCTCGCGAGCTTCCGCTAAAATAAACTGAAGTTCAGAATAACTCATTATAATAGTTTGAGAAGCTGTTGGAGAAGCATTTTCAGGATCACATGCTCTACATGTAAGTAAAACCCCTAAACGAGAAATAAAATTAGAACCCGATTTTTGTGGATCCCCAGAAGGACTATATGCCAATGCATCTTCATCATTTAAACCATTTGGCATCCCTACATAATCGTCCATATTATCCGAATAAATCCCTTTTCCTGATGCCGAAGTAGGCTGGGCAAAAACAATTAATCTTTGGTCGTTTAAATCCTTTAGCCTAGTTTCTAAAGTAGTACTTAACCTTACCTCATCATAACTTCCAGATCGAGTAGTAAATTTAGGCTGTGGATTATCAGAATTCCATTGTATCACTGCAGCATCTCCATTGCTTTCAAAAATTGGAAATTCTGAAGGAGCATTTGTTATTTCCTTCATTTCCGAAATTGCTCTCGCTTTATCTACATCACTAATTCTCATTAATAATCTTAATCGCAAAGAGTTTGAGAACTTTCTCCATTTAGTAACATCTCCATTGTAAAGAATATCCCCAGAGATAGTAGCAGCTCCTTTTAATAAATTATTTGCAACAGTAAGATCTGTAATTAATCCATCATAAATTTCACTCTGTGGTGTAAATTCTGGTGTAATATTATCTTCTCTTATTCCTTTTGTTGCTTGTGTGTATGGCACATCTCCATAAGCATCTGTTAAGTAAGAATAAATCCAAGATTTTACTATTAAAGCAACAGCTAAGTAATTTTCTTGTCCTTTTACACCTACCGTAGATTCTATAATATTCTCAACATCTCTAAGCGCATCATAGGCATCGTTATATGGGTTTCCAGTTGGCGACCAATTATAGCGATCTCCACTTGTAAACTGTAGTCTTGCTCCATATTGTGCAACTGTAAAGCCTTGTTCCCAGCCCATATTACCCCAATTATAAGACATTTGTCTTAAAATCCCTGGCAATAATAATTCTGATGCTGCCTTTTCAGGATAATTAGGATTTGCATTTATTTCTTCAAAATCTTTAGTACAGGCATTTAATGAAAGTATCATTGTAGCCCCTAAAAATAGCTTCTTTATAAATTGATTTTTCTTCATTTCTATTGAATTAAAAGTCTACTCGTAAATTAAAAGTGAATGATCTTGTACTTGGATACGACATGTTTTCGATTCCAGGTTGCAATGTCCCTCCCGAAACAGCTACTGT
Organism: Galbibacter sp. L-19; assembly: GCF_056857615.1. Taxonomy (NCBI): domain Bacteria; kingdom Pseudomonadati; phylum Bacteroidota; class Flavobacteriia; order Flavobacteriales; family Flavobacteriaceae; genus Galbibacter; species Galbibacter sp. L-19. The sequence continues at coordinate 3,963 of NZ_JBSXNL010000014.1, read as the reverse complement.
TTCTGGGTCAAAATGTGGGTTTTCTGTCCACAGAAGTAAGTTTCTTCCGCTAAGAGAAAATCTAGCATTTGTAATTGGCAACTGCTTTATAAAGCGCTTAGGAATAGTGTACCCCAATGTTACCTCTCTTAGTTTTGTGTAAGAAGCATCATATTTTGCAGCCTCCACATTATCTCTTTCGTAATATCTGTTATTATAAGTTCTAGCATCTACATTAGTAGTATTAGGTTCATAAACCCCATCCGATACTTGTACAACTCCATCTGCAACAATTCCTGTTTCTCTTCCTACTAAAGTTTCCTTTAATTGTCCAGAAGTACTTCCAATTGTTTTTGTTCTAGACACTACAATTCCTCCTTGGCGGGTATCTAATAGAAATCCAAAATCAAAAGCCTTATATCTAAAGCTATTCTGAAACCCAAGCGTATAATCTGGAGCATAATCTCCTTGGTACACCAAATCATCTGTACGTAATGGAATTCCATTTTCATCAATAATCATTTCCCCAAAGTACGGGCTATTCTCATCTTCTACTCTTTGAAATCCTCTTCCGTAAATTGCACTAATAGAACCTCCTTCTCTTGCTTGAATAAAAGCTGAATTTCTTTCGGTTAAGGTATAATCTACCCCTCCCAAATCTGTAACCTCACTTTGGTTTTTAGCAAAATTGAAGGTTGCTTTCCATGAAAAATTATCATTTCTAACTGGAGTTATTCCTAAAATAGCTTCAAAACCATAATTTTTAACCTCCCCAGCATTGATAAGTTTACTAGCGTAACCACTAGCAATATCTGCATCAATAGAAATAATCTGGTTCTTTGTTAAGGAGCTATAATAAGTAGCATCTATATTTAAGCGACTCTGAAAAAAGCGTAAGTCAACCCCAAATTCATAAGAAGAAGTAATCTCTGGTTTTAAATTTGCATTTGGTATTAAAGAAGATTCTGTTAACACCGGATACTCTCCAAACGGATTCTCATTGGTGTAAAAACTAGATAATTTATAAGGATCTGTATCATTACCAACTTCTGCATAAGCTGCTCTCAATTTGGCAAAACTTACAAACTCTGGCAACACAAACATATCGCTAAATACTGTACTCAATGTTACAGAAGGATAGAAATATGAATTATTATTAGAAGGAAGCGTACTAGACCAATCGTTTCTTCCTGTTATATCTAAAAACAGATAATTATTATAGGCTAAACGAGCAAAACCGTACACACTATTAATACGTTTATTTTGATCTATGGAAGTAACTTCTAATGGTTTTCTATTATTATTAAAAGAATACACCCCTGGATTTATCAGTTCTGGCGCTACCGTTTGGTCGTACTCTTGATTTTGTCTAAGTTGATTAGCTCCTACAGAAAAGTTTACATTCCATTTTTCATTAAAAGTTTTATCGTATGACAATAGGAAGTCTGTATTAATCTCTTCAAAAAACACATTATCTTCTCTATAATATCCTAACGGAAAACGTTGCGTACTAAAAGCTCTCTTTTTAGCTCTTAAATCTCGGTAAAAATCGCGTCCTGTACGAAGTAACAGTTTCCAATTATCGGAAATATCATAGGTTAAATTTACATTTCCATATACCCGATCTTTGTCTTGAGAATTTGTATTTTCATACACATTAAAGAAAGGATTATCATGGTAATTGTAATTGTAATTAAACTGCTGCACGCCTTCTTGCCCTGGCATCCAATAATCTCTTAAACTATTGGTATTTAATTGTCTTCCGTACCAAATAAAAAGATACATAATACTTTCTGTTCCATAACTCAACGACGGTCTGTTGCCACTATCACTTTTTACATAATTTACATTTGCATTAACCTTAACTTTATCAGTTAAATTAAGACCCGCACTTAAATTAAATGTATTTCTCTCTAAATCTGTATTAGGAACAACTCCTTCTTGATCAAAATTCTGATAGCTGAAACGGATATTCCCTAAATCTCCAGCTTTAGAAATAGAAATACTATTGGTTTTGGTAAATCCAGTATTAAAAAAATCTTTTGTGTTATCTGGATTAGAAACCCAAGGAGTTGCTATAATTGGAGAATTACTTATTAAATCTCCCCCACGAGTTCCGTCTTGTCTAGGCGAATCGAACTGCGGAATTAAAAGTCCTGTATCTAATCTTGGTCCCCAACTTTCGTCAACACCATCTGCAATTCCTCCTCCTTTTCCATCTACAAAAGAGAATTGTTGATTATTACCTTGACCGTATTCATTTTGCCAATCTGGTAACATTAAAATATTATCTACTGTTACTCCAGTATTTATGGTAACCCCTATTTTTCCATCTTTAGAAGTTCCTTTTTTTGTTGTGATGATGATAGCCCCGTTTGCCGCTCTAGAACCATATAAAGCTGCCGCCGCTGGCCCTTTTAAAACGTTCATCGACTCAATATTCTCTGGGTTTATCTCAGCAGCTCCATTTCCGTAATCCACATCTTGAGTCCCAGCTCCAGAAGATCCAACTATTTCATTACTAATAGGAGTACCATCTATAATAAATAAAGGAGAGTTTCCATTAATATTTAACGACGCATCTCCACGAATAGAAACTCTAGCAGACCCTCCAATTCCTGAAGGACTATTAGTTACTTGAAGTCCTGCTACTTTACCAGAAATACTATTTAATAGATTAGGCTCTCTTGCCGAACTAATTTGGTCGCTATCAAGTTCTTGAGAAGCATATCCTAACGACTTCTTTTCTCTTTCAATACCTAGAGCAGTTACTACCACTGCATCTAATTGTTGAGAATCTGGTTGTAAAACAACTTTTACTCCATTCTCTAATGCTGAATTAATTTCTTGAGAAAGATACCCAACGTAAGAAATTATCAATATTTCGTTGCCTTGGGGGAGCTCTATCTCAAAATTTCCGTCAAAATCTGTAGCAACTCCATTATTTTGACCTTTTATCATAATGGATGCACCTGGTAAAGGTGTGCTATTTTCATCTAATACACTCCCTTTAAATAAGGTTTGAGAGTAACTTGTAATAAATGCGAAGAACGCAAATACACATAATAATTTCCGCTTATTCATTTTTTCGTATTTGTAAACTTTATTAAGTTATTTAGTTATGCAAATATCGAAGAGGTAAGTTAAGTTAAACTACATACACTATTAAATCATTGCAATCATACTGTAAATTCAGTTAACAAAAAGTTAACAACCTTAGTTTACTAATAGTTACTTTTCTGTTTTTCATTAATTTGAATAAATAACAGAATCAAAAGCATAAAATAGGGTAAATAATTTACAGTATTTCTTTTAATTTTGAGGTATAAAAAATTCTACTAAATGGAAGATTATCTTATAGGTATTGGTAAGCGAATTAAAGAAATTAGAAAAAATGATGGTAAAACCATTAATGATGTTGCTGTAAAAGCAGAAGTAACTAGCGGACTTATTTCTCGTATTGAAAATGGAAGAACAATTCCTTCCCTCCCAGTATTTATAAAAATAGTAAATGCGCTTGAAGTTGAAGTAACCGATTTTTTTAAAGGAATACCAAAAGGTAGTGGCGCTAATTTTATTGTTTCAAGAAAAGAAGAAAATACCCCTATTGATAAAGAGGAAGAGGCAGAAGGCTTTACCTACAACTTTATATTTAGCAAACAACTTTCTTCCCTTGGTTTTGAAACAGTTCTCTTAGAAGTAAAACCAAATTCTAAAAGAGAAAAAGTAACTACCGATGCATTTGAATTTAAATACATTCTTTCAGGAGAATGTTACTATATTATTGGAGAAGAAGAAGTTTTACTAAAAGAAGGAGATTCCATATTTTTTGATGGTAGAATTGGTAGTATCCAAAAAACTGTGTAAAGTAAGATTTAAGGTGGGTTTTAAAACCCACCTTAAATTTTTGTATAATTTTATAAAACACAGTTATTATGACACCAGAAGAGAAACAACAATTTTTAAAAAGCGGTCTTTTAGAAG
>NZ_JBSXNL010000013.1:0-10311 GCF_056857615.1 Galbibacter sp. L-19 | reverse complement strand
TAGAAACTTGGTATAATAGAAAAAGATTACACTCAGCTTTAGGATTAAAATCTATTGATGAGTTTGAAACAGATATGTACAATCAAAAATTAGCAGCATAATCTCTTTTCTCTTTGTCTAGTTTTTTGTTGCAAGTCCAGTACAACTGGAACCTTCAGAACAAGATGACTTACTATCCGGAGAAGATCTTGGAGTTCGTATTAAAGCAAGGTTTGACAATACTAAAATAGTTATGTCCACTACCTTTAATGATCATTATCGTATCCAAAGTATTATTGAACAAGTAAGCCCTGATGGGTTTCTGATTAAAAATGATTTGACCCCACCTGAATTACAATTAGCTATATGGAAGGTATTAAAAGAACCACCCTATTACAGCAAGACAGTAGTGGAATCCATGCGGCAATTTATCAGTAATGATTTTGTGCTGGATAGAATCGACAGACAGTTGTTGTATTACCTCGCTCAGGGAGCCAACCAATATGAAATTGCCGATCTCCTCTCTTTATCCAGAGCCGCCATTGTCAAAAGAAAAAAACATTTAAAAGAAGTCTTTGATGTAGAAAATCGGGAAGACCGTATCCTGCTTGAAAAAGCACGAAAAAAAGGGTTTATTTGAAAATAAGACTCCATTAAAAAAAATATTGAATTGTCGGTATCCATTATGAATACTTTTTTTATCCATAATGGATAACGATAGCTTTAAAAGCTTTTATAAATTTACCATTGATTCACTCATCCGGCGCTATTTAATCTTATTGTCTGCTTATGAAAGTGCGCCGATATCATATTTATAGTACAGAGATCATTTGTTTCCTGTTCGTCCTTTTATTTTCCTATGCTGCTATCAGTAAACTTATGGACTTTGAATTATTCAGAGCCCAACTGGGTAAATCTCCCTTGTTAACGTCAATAGCCGGATGGGTGGCTTGGGGGATCCCTTTATTGGAACTGATCATAGCCTTGGCTCTGATTATTCCCAAGTTTAGATTGTTAGCATGCTATGGCTGTTTAAGCCTGATGAGCCTCTTTACCATGTATATTGTGATTATTCTGAATTTTACGGATGACATCCCATGTGCATGTGGAGGGATTCTGGAAGCTATGGGATGGCAGGAACATCTGATCTTTAATAGCATTTTTATCCTACTGGCGACTATCGGAATACTCCTCCACCCCAATTCCTTCAATCAAAATAACCTGACTAAAAATACTGTATCGCGATAAGAAAGGGGAAGCCGAAAACCTTAAAGAGTAGGTATCATTAAAATACAACCATTATGAATTTTAAAAATGTAAAAATCGGAATTGTAGTCTTTGCTATAGCCATCGGTACGGCATTTGCAACAAATACTCATGAAAAAGCAAATGAGCCGACAGCAATAGATAACCTAGCACAAATGGGCTACTATAAAATCCCGACAAATCCACAGGAATGTCAGGAATTTAGAGAAGTACCATGTAGTCCCGTTCAAACAGAAGAACTGTGTGAATATGTAGTTGAAGGGTTAGGGCTACAACAGATCTATGATGAGAATTGTTCGCCTTTATACAAAGAACAACAATAATCTTAAAATTCAGTTGGGGTAGGTCTACTATCCCAACTTTTTTAGTATGCTTAAAAACAAAATCTTCTATATCATCCTTTCCATAAGCCTTGGGGCTTTTATTCCAATTCTTCTCTGGATTCAAATAGAAAATACCAGCGTCAAAAGCTATGATTTCAAACGGGAATTTGAAACAACAACCCTAATTCCCATAGATACCATTTCCCTTCCTTATTCCGGATATTATTTGGCAGGTTATTCCCATACCTCCCTTTTTCTGGGACACCGACGCGCTGTTGGGCATCTGTTAAAAGTTCAGCTAAATACCCGAAAGACATTCTCCATCTCCCTAAACAATCGTATTCCCTACAATGATAAAGTACGCTTTAATCCTAAAGCATTAAAAAGTACTTTTTATGATAATCGGATATTTCTCAGTGATGGGTTTCATAAAACTTTGTTGTATACCGATCTGGATTCCATTAATACCCCTTTAAAAGAAATTCCCGTTGCCCTTCCATATACAAAATACACCCCCATCAATGCAGATACTTTCATCTTTGAGGTCTTTGATGATTCCCTTAACCAAAATGTTCTAATGAAATACTCTTCCAATGGTCAAAGTGCTTATCCTGTAAAGTACATCCCTAAAAAACAAATAGACGGTATTTTTTGTACCAATGGAATTCTCCTATACAATAAGACCTACCAAAAGCTGATACATATATTTCTTTATCGCAATCAAGTTGTCCTGCTAGATACCACCCTAAACCCTATCATCATTACAAAAACCATAGATCCCATTGAAAAAACCGATATGGTAGTATCCTTTCTCAACAATGGAAAAAAACATGTACTGAAAAACCAACCTACCAAAGTTAATAAACATGCGACAACCAGCGGAGCCTACTACTACATACACTCAGCAATTAAATCCATATCCGAATCAAATAGTATCTTCAGTTCCCATAGTGTTATCGATCAGTACAACATCACCAACGGTACGTACATAAAAAGCTTTTATGTTCCGCATTATAACAATGAGGCATTTCGGTATTTTCAGGTGATCGATGATTCCATCTACGCCCTCTATGATAAAAAACTACTGATATATAAAATAAAAATCTCCGCAAAACCATAGAATAAGCATGCGGAGACTCTTGAAAATTAACCCTAAATCAATACTGCAATCATTTATTTTTTAGGCCATATTTGTTGCAGCGAACCCGGTTGCATTAAAAATCCATTTTTCATAACCCCGTCAATAGATAAACTGTTCTCAATGTCCAATAGTGGATTCTTGTTCAGAACCACCAAATCAGCTAATTTACCCTGTGCTAAAGAACCCAATTCCATGGATAACCCCATAGCCGTAGCAGCTGCAATTGTGGAAGATGCCAAAGCTTCATACGGGCGCATACCTCCACGAGCTAACAACCACATCTCCCAGTGCAACTCGATTCCCGGATAACCGGTATGGGAACCCGCCGTGATAGGTACTCCCTTTTTGAATAAACCGACATCCCGTATGGCGTAATCATATCCCCTGGAACCTTGCGGAAAAACAGCATCAAAATCCGCTTTTTCTCCTTGCCGCGAATCATTTAGCAATCGGTCTCCAAAGCGATTTTTTATCGTCTTTGGATAATATATTCGATCTTTATAATTAAATAACAACCTTTTAAAAGCGCCTGATTCTGTAATGAGTGTGGGAGTGATGCAGATCTTTGAAGCCTGTATCAATTTTGATAAATCACCATAAATCGTCCCCAGAGAAAAACTGTGTTCCATCCCATTAAAGCCATCTAAAAAGATAGACTGGTTGCTTAAAGAACTATTATCCCGACTGTTATGCGCCGTAATCCGAAGACCTGCCTCCTGTGCAGCCCGCACCATCCACTGCCGCTCACCCCTAGGATAATCATCGTGTACCTTAAATAAAACACCACCCATTTCCCGATAGGTATTGGCTAAAGCCAAAGCATCCTTATAAGAATCAAACTGCACCTCAAAAGAAGACATGGCAATGGCTCCGTATATTCTTGGAGCCAACATCAATCCGGTCTCCGAGAGTTCATGGTACCCGTAATAATTATAAAAAAAAGCAGGATTGCGACTCGTGGTAACACCAAAATTTAAATCTTCCCGATACGCCCACCAATCTCTAGTTACCACCCCTTGCGGTAAGAACTCATGGGCATGCATATCAATCATCCCGGGAATGATATATTTTCCGCTCACATCAATTACCGTTGCCTCTTTGGGAATCCTAACACTAGCCATAGATCCAATATCTACAATACGGTTGTTTTTAATCAGGACGGTTCCCCGATCTATAACAGCATCTTTATCCATAGTAATCAGTGTCCCACCTGTTAAAGCCAGCATTCCTCCGGGTATTTTTTTGGGTACAGTAAAGTCAATGGCTATCAGGGTATCCATATATTTCTTAGCCACTCGAATTGGAATCTTATTATTGGAAGGATTCTTAACAGCTTCTTTAAAAGCCATAGATATATCTGCCTGTATTATCCTATTCCCAGAAACCCAATGCAATTGTTGACTGTCTGAACTCCATTGCAAGTCCACACCCCCGACTTGAACCGATAATTTTAAAATGGGAACATCCTTTATATCATGCGCTAAGGTTATTGGAAAAGTCCATCCCGGAAGTAGCGGTGCTGTATAAATATTATTTAAAAGATGATAGGCTACATACCGACCATCTGGAGAGACCACCACCTGTTCGGTATCTGCATGCGTGATAGCCAAATCCTTCCGATCCCAAGTACGACAATCAACAGCTTCCAGTACCCGTTTGCCCTTATCCTCCCTTAAATACATTAAATACCGACCATCAGCACTAAAGAATATTGAATTGTTCAGCCGAACAGCATCAGAGATTAAATGATCAGTGCCCTCTTTGAAATCCCATATATACAAGCTTCCCTTTGAAAAGGCTATGGGGCGATCAGGTATTTTGTGATTGGCCTTAAATGCAGTAATACGATTTCCGTCAATAGACCATTTGGGATGTGCATAGTAGCCTGAATCTTTAGTTATTTTTTTTACCTGCTCCCCCTTTAAGTCCGATATAAATAAATCTCCTTCCCGATTTTTCGCATCAAAACTGACAAAAGCTAATTTCTTTCCGTCCGGAGATAAATCCGGATGATAAACCCCTATATCCCAATCAATGATCGGAGTGACCTTCTTACTTGTTAAATCCATCCGGTAAATTTTTGATAAGGCAGAGAAAATCACTGTCTTTTGATCCGGCAGTATCGAAACATCCCTGATATACCGAACTTTTAGAGAGTCCTCAATCGTATATTGAAATGGAATGGGCAATCTATGCTGCACCGCTACATTGGCATGAAACGGAATAATCACATCCGTTCCGGTTAGAATATTTATGCGATGGATCTTTCCCCCGTAACTGATCAAAATACTTTTTGAATCAGGAGTAAATACAAAACGAGGCCAATAAGAATTCCATCGATCCATATTTGATAATAGTTTTCGGCGGGTTCCGGTTTTAAGATTTACAAGCTCCAGATCAATGGCGCCTCCTTTCTTGTCCGAAAATTCATATTTATTCACATAGGCCAGCCACCTTCCATTCGGGGAAAGCACCGGTCGGTTATACCAGCTTGACTCTGGAGACAATTGTTCGGTATGCTTGCCATACGAAGAAAAACATTGGATTCCGTTGGTATTAGAACAAAGGGTATCTCTTCCCTTAAAAGACAATTCTCCTCGAAGACCTATATCAAGATCAGCACTCCCCCCTTGGAGGTAGTATATTTTTCGATTAGCCAGAAGTGCCCTTCCATCTGGATGCCACTCCAAACCAGTTCTAAAACCTATAATCTTTTCATCGGTAAGTTTATGTTTGTCATTTCCATTAACATCCATCAACCATATATTGGTGATTCCCCCTGCATCACTTAAATAGGCAATCTTAGTCCCATCAGGAGAAAAAACCGCACCGCTGTTCCAGGCCATGCCCTCTGTCAGTTGCACCGCTTCCCCACCTCCCGCAGGAATGGTAAAGACCTGTCCGAGCAAATCAAATAAAATGGTTTGCCCATCCGGTGCTATATCCAAATTCATATCAGTACCTTCCTCTGTAGTTATGGTACTTTGTATAATTTCTGAATCCGACTGACTTGTCTCTAAGCCTATAGCAGATCCACATGAGATTATCATACTAAAAGAAAGTCCCCATAGTAGCACCCTAACCCAGACTATGGCGTTGTAAAATATACTATGACGAGTACCCATCATTCTGAGTCAGGTTAGGATTGGTAATGATTTCCTGAAGTGGTATAGGATACAAAGCATCCATGGGCTCCCATACTTTATCATAGCCCTCCAATACCTCCTTACTACCACCCGAACGTTTTAAATCCAGCCATCGGTGTCCCCATTCATTAAACAGTTCTAACCTGCGTTCCCGATACACTGCCTCCATCAACGATTCTTTATCGGTGAGCGGTAGTAAAGAAGCCGCTGCCCGACTTCTGACTTGGTTTAAGTCTTCCAATCCTAAGGCTAATTTCCCTTGCTGGATTCTGGCTTCCGCTCGTATAAGGTACTGCTCTGCCAAACGTAAGACCATAGAGTATTCTGAAAGTACCTCTGCATTTTTAACCTTATACTTATAACTAAAAGTATAAACACCGGAATCATCCGTATAATGACCAATCCAATGTTCACGCCGTAGATCAGTAGCCTCAAAAGCCGCCTCCAGTTCCTTGTTCATAGCCACAAAGCTTGGTTTGGAAGTCAAAATCAATAAATTTCCTTCATTGGTGTTTTTTCCTCCAACTACCGGCATAAGCTGCCAAAGGGTTTCTCTACTGTTCTTTAAAAAGACATCTTCCACAGAAGGTAAGCTGTATAAATCCGCTTGTGAAATCACTTCTTCGGCCATAGCCTCCGCCTCGGCCCACTGGCCACCGTAGAGATATACTCTGGCTAATAATCCCATAGCCGCATAGCGGTTAGGGCGTACACGCTCACTGTTATAACGCTCATAAGTCTCAGGTAAAAACTCCACTGCTTTTTTTAAATCCTCCACTATAAGCGTATAGATATCCGATGCCTTAGAGCGTTCTAACAATTGATTGGTTGGGTAATCCGTAGTAGTAACCATCGGGACATCACCAAAGAGATTTGTCAAATAGAAATAACAAAATGCCCGCACAAAACAGGCCTCTCCTTCTAATGGCTCACGTTCTTCAACATTTATATCCGGATTATCCTGTAAACCTTCAAGTATCGCATTACTTTTATAAATACTAGCATAGATATTATCCCATAAGCCAGATTTGACAAATGAATTGTCAGCCGTCAGTGCTAAATTGTAAAACTCTCCATAGGTGCTCTGCTGCGTGTACAGTTCAAATTCATCTGCCGATAATCCGCACAAAAAGCCTACACTCTGGGTAGCTCCACTAGCAAAACCTATTGTAGACATCATACTACTATACATCCCTGCTACAGCTGCATCCGCAGTCTCTGCTTCTTTAAAAACAGAAGTTCCCGAGATCAAATAGTCAGGATCATCTAATTCAATCGAATCACAAGCTCCAAACCATATGTATATAGACAAAGTTATTATATAAATGAGTCTTTGTGACTTAAAAAATTGTGCATCGAAGGTTCTTAGCCCCTTAAAAAAATGATATATTTTATAGTATACAAACATGACTTTTTTATTTAAAATGTTAATTGCACCCCTAACATATACTGTCGAAGGGTTGGTAATGAAGTACTCGAGGAAAATTCAGGGTTTAAACCGCTATACCCTGTAATGGTAAAGAGGTTTTGTCCCAATACATATAACCGCATATCCATTCCCGGGAGTGTGTTCTTAGGTAGTGAATAAGAAAGGGAGATATTTCGAAGCCTTATAAAAGAGGTATCTTCACGAGTATAGTTACTTGTTATTGCATCAAAATAAGCAAAATAAGCATCCCCGTAAGTGGAAGTGAATTTTTGAACATCCGTTACATCTCCGGGTGATTGCCAGCGTTCCAATACCTCTACAGGTTGATTCGATATAAATCCCGGCGTAGAAAAAGCCAGCATTGAATTATATTGACGTTGTTTTACAAATTGAAAAAAGAAAGACAAATCCCATTGCTTGTATTCAAAACTATTGTCCAGTCCCCCAAAAAAATCAATTCCTATATCCCCGGTACTTATCAGATCATCAGTAGTGGTAATACGACCATCATCATTTTGGTCTTTGACCTCATAAACTCCCGTATCGGGATTCACTCCGGAAAATTCATAGTTCTTTGTATCCAACAAGGAATGACCAATAGTATAACTTCGGGCATAAGGCGATTGATCCAAATTAGGATACTCCAATAAATTATTTCTTAAAACTGATATATTAAAATTGGTGTGCCAGTTAAAATTTGCACCTCTTATATTATCGGTTTGAAGCTGAAATTCCCAGCCTGTGTTTTCAATGGTCGCCGGTAAATTTGCCTGTACCGAATTAAATCCAGTGATTCCTGGCAAAGGCAATCCTACAAGTTGATTTCCGGTGCGGTTTCTAAAATAATTGGTAGTTAAAAAAATACGATCATTGAAAAAGCCCAGCTCTATGGCAAGTTCCAGTTTACGATTGGTTTCCCAACCAAAATCAGCATTTTTAGCACGTATGGGAGTCAGTCCACTAATCCCTTGATAAGGATAAATAGAAGTTTGCCACAAATCCATAAACTGATAATCCCCAATCTGATCACTTCCGGTGGTACCATAACTGCCCCGTAATTTTCCAAAGCTTAAAAATGGTAATCCCTTGTTAATAAAATCCTCATTGGAAAACAACCATGCCAAACCAACAGCGCCAAAATTAGCAAAAGCTTTGCCCGGACCGAAGCGACTAGAACCATCCCTTCTTCCCGTAAGATTTATAATATATCGCTGGTTGTAATTGTAATTCAGTCGGATAAAACCGGCCTTATACTCATATATATTTTCCTGTGATCTGCGTACCTGAACCTCCGAAGCCCCTTGAAGGTTCTCTAACATTAAATCACTGGTATAGCCCGTACCACGAACCACCAGAGTTCGGTCAACAGACTTCTGAAAGGTACCACCGACCATGGCCTGTAACCGGTGCTCACCCCAAGACTTTTCATAAGCCAGCTGAGGCTCCAATATCCAGGTACTACGTCCTCCGGTATTGACCGTTGAAGTTCGACGATTTCCTAAAGTATTGGGATTATAAGAAGATTGCGGGGTAGTTTGTACCTCATAAATATTCATGGTATTGTACCCGGCATTGAGTATTCCCTTAAGACCTTTGATAAATTCATAACTCAGATGCGCATTCGCATTGAAGGTCTCTATTTTAGAAGTATAGGTCTGGTAAAAATCAGCCATGGGATTATCCCAAGTGTTATCAGCCCAATTCAGTTCTCCGTTATCATTATATAAACTTGGTGCGTTCGGAGGCAGAGTCAGCGCCTCAAGGGTCGGATCACTCGCTAATAAGTCATTATTTTCATGGGTATACGAAGTGGTGATATTAGCGTGGAATTTTTGGTCTGAAGAATAATGGTTTAAATTCAGTTGACCTGTAATACGTTGGTTTCCGAAATCTCCTGGAAATACAACGGATTCATCCCTATAACCGCCACCAAACCTAAAGGTCGTTTGATCGCTTCCCCCTGAAAGGTTCGCATATATGTTGTTTATATAGGAAGATCCACCAATAAGCTCCTCCTGCCAATCTGTATAACGGGCCCTGTCCCATTCCAACAGATCATAAGCATTACTAGAGGTTTGCTCCCGATTATCATTAGCAAAGGCCTCTTCCCGCATTGTTATATATTCATCGGTATTTAAAACATTCATGAAATTGGAGACCTGCCCGATGCCGCTTTGTAAATTGACATCCAATTTTAGCTTTCCGCTTTTCCCTTTTTTGGTAGTAATCAACACCACCCCATTGGCACCTCGTGAACCGTAAATGGAAGTTGCATCTGCGTCCTTTAAAACTTCGATATCGGCTATATCCGAAGGATTAATACTATTTAAGGGAGATGAATTTCCATTGGCACCCTGCACTAAACTAGAAGTTATCGGATCGGAAGGATAAGGCACCCCATCTACTATAAATAATGGATCATTTCCATCCAACCGAATGCTATTCCTTCCTCTGATTTCAATAGAAAAGTCACCCCCAGGCACACCGGAATTTTGGGAAATATAGACCCCGGGAATCTTTCCCTGCATGGCAGCCAGTGGATTTGATACGGGTTGCTTCTCTATATCTGCAGCCGTTATACCGGAAATACTTCCCGTTCGCTCCTTTTCCGATACCGTATAATAACCAGCATTGACCGTAACGGCACCAAGATCGGTAATAGCATCCTCCAAGACAATGGAAAAATCTCCCTTCGATCCTACTCTTATTTCTAAAGATTTAAAACCAATGTAAGTGATAATTAAAACATCGGTAGGAGTGGCCTCCAGATAAAAGACACCCTCATTGTTTGTGAAAGTTCCGGTAGAAGTGTCTTTTAAACGAACCGAAGCTCCCTGAACCGGTGTTCCGCCCGAATCAGTAACCACTCCCTTAATCCGATGTTGATAAACAGCTAAATCAAAAAAATTAACACCCCTAGTATTCCCAAACAAGGAATACGTTCCAATAGAAAAGATAAGCAGGGTAAATAATAGGATACACTTATCTCTTATAATATATCTTTTTTGCATAATTTTGAGTTGTTAT
>NZ_JBSXNL010000012.1:0-14434 GCF_056857615.1 Galbibacter sp. L-19 | reverse complement strand
TTTAGCATAACTAAGCTCTACAGCTTTTTGTTTAAATTCTTTGGTGTAAAAATTTCGTGCTTTTGACATTATTATTTTTTTAAAGTTTATAAATATATAAACTCCTTTCTTACTGTCCAGTCAAATATAGCAAGTCCAGTACATCCACAAAGACTATATCGTATACCCTTTGGTCTAAGGCATGTAATGCCGAGGGAAAGTCATGAGCAACACTAATTTGAAATTTCATTTCTTTCTCCTGTCCCAGATTTATAAAAGCATGCTCATAAGCATCGGTAATCAGCGGATGGTCATCTACTAATAGTATTTGAAATTTAGAAGTATTCATTTTTTATCAATTGTTATGGGAATACTGATTTGAATAATGGTTCCTTTTGTGGGGTCACTATAGAGATCAAAGATGCCATTCATCTTTTTAACCCTAGAAGCCATATTTTTAAACCCAATTCCTTTTTTATTCTTTCTTTTTTTAAACCCCACCCCGTTATCCTCCATAAAGAGAATAAGCCTATTATTATTCCATGAAAACTCTATTTTAAACATTGAAGCCTGAGCATGTTTAATGCAGTTTAGCAGCCCTTCTTCGACAATGCGGTATAAGTTTATTTTTATAAAGTTATCAATATGTTCCCATGGGATTTGCTCATCATTGTATAACACATAATCAAACTTTCCCACCTTACTTCTTTTTGCAATAAGGGCTTTTACAAGCTGTATAAAATCAATCGGAAGTTCAATAGTTTTGTTTCTAAGTTCATGAGAGAGTTCCCTGATATCCTTTTCAATTTGTTGTAATTCGTTGAGATAAATTTGGTGTTTGTCAAGGGTTTTGTCAGTCCCTTTGAACTTGAGATATCCCCAGCTCATGCGAAGGGCAAATAACCTTCCTAGTATACCATCATGTAATTCCTCTGAAATACGAACCCGCTCCTGATTACGCCCCTGTTGTAGTCTCTCCTGTAATTTTAATGAAAGTAGGTAGATGTGTTCACTTGCTTTTTGTTCTTTACTTTCTAATTGCAATACCCTGTTATATGCTTTTTGGCGGTATATCCAATAGGTGAGGGAAATCAAGAGTATTGATAAAAGTGCAACAATAATAATCCATACCTGTCTGAAAGTTAATTCTTTATTCCGTTTAATATATTGATTGGTCTCATATTGAATCCGCGTAAATTTATTTCGTGTTTTTCGTTCTTGAGATTGTACCTTTTTATTCAGCGCTATGTACTGATCGAGATAATCCGACTTGTTTTCTGTATCGAGATCGGCCAGAAGCTCTAGTGCCTGCAGGATATCCCGGTTATTTTTAATTTGTTTGGCCTTCCGATATGCATTATTGGCATATTCAAGGGCTTTAGTGGTATCTTTATTAGTAAAATAATGAGCCAACCGGATGTTACTCATAATAACTCCTGGTATATTGTTTAGGCTGTCCCTAATATAGAGAGCCTTTATAAATTCCGGAAGTACTGTAGCAGTACTGTCCCTGAGTAATTGGCTATGAGCACGGTTGTCAAGTAGTCGGGCATATAAGTAAGGATCTTTATTTTTTAAATCAGGCATTTCAAGGGCTTTATCAAAATAGGAAATGGCTTTTTCTTGATCTCCTTTCTTTTGATATATAAGTCCGATGTTGTTCTGACTATCCTGAAGAAACAAGGACTTATTTTGGACATATTCCAGGTATTCCAATGCCTTTTGATGATAGGAAATAGCTTTATCATATTCTTGTAATTCTTCATAAACGATTCCTAGTAAATTATAGCATTCATAGAGTTGACGGTATTTCTTTAATTCCTGAAATGTGTCAATAGCCCTAAAGAGCAACACTTCAGCTCCGGTATAATCCTTTAGACGTCCTTGAATAAAAGCCATATTATACCGTATTTTGGCTGCATAATAAGTGTGATGAACTTTTTCAAAATCATCCAATGCCTTCTGATAATGGTAGTAGGCGCTGTCATATGCAATTTTATTTAAATAATAGGCTCCATAATTCCAATGAATATCTCCCATTTTAAAGGTGTCCTTCACTGATATAGCTATTTGCATGGCATTGTAATTGGCTTTTAAAAACAAACTGGAATCTTGGGCGTTAGTAGCCAAAGATGCGATCTCATAAAAATATCTCAACCTTACTGTGTCCGCTATTGTTGAATGATTAAGGGTATAGGCCTTTTGAAGGGATTCAGTTTTTAATAAATTGGAAACCGTATTTTTTTTAGCCTTTGAAATAAGCATAGCTATACTATCTCCTTTCTTCTGAGGTTCTGGTTTATCCCGGTCAAAAGATCTTTGACAACGGGTGTTCAGTAAAACCAAAATAATGCAAAAAAGGAGTGAAGAATGGTAATATGTTATACCCCGGAACTTCACGGTACATCAACTGGGGGAAGGTTAAAAGTAATAAAAAAAAGTCTTTATTGGGGGAGGTAAAGACTTCTTTTTGTGAACATTAGTGATTAAATAAGACTTAATCCCGATCATTATCAGGACGCGCACTGGAGTCATCCCCTGTAGCATGGGTCTCTAGGAGCAGATCGTTTTCCGTCTGATCATTGGGTGGTGTACAGGCTGTGAAACAGTTTAAAAATACAATGAGTAAGATGCTTTTTATAAGAGTTTTCATAAGGATTTAATTTTTGGTTACACAATAGGTTTATAAGCCCGTGCGATCGGGCTAAAGATTCTCTGATTGTGCACAATTGAGAGCATTGAAATGAAAAACATTCGCAATGCTTAAAGCAGCTTTATAGGGTGAATTTAAAAGGTGAAAGCGTAAATACACTACTATTTTTGCAGCCTTTAGTGAGGAATACAGTTCTGTGAGTGAATAGCTGATTTTTAAGAGGATGGATGATTTTTAAAACCCCATGGAAGCATTACAAAGAGTCGTGTGTACTTTTCTAATCTGAGGGTAAAATTTCTTACTAAAGGGAATGGGAAGATTAAGATTTTGTAGCATACAAATGGTTTTCCCGTAATCAATTCTGGAGATTTTTAAGGTATTGACAATATAGCTTTTATGGATACGCATAAAGTGGCTGGGCAATTTGGATTCATAAGTTTTGAGTGTTTTAAAAGCACTGATGGTTTTACCATTACTCATATGAAAATCTGTGGTATTGTTATCAGCTTTTAAAAAAAGGATATCATGCGTATTGAGGTATTGGTAATCTTTATAAGATTTTAGGCAAATATATTCTTGATGATTTCCGAATTGTTTTTGGTATCGGGAGATACATTTATACAATTCTGCATCAGAAAGTGGCAAAAGTAGGTAGTCAAAGAAATCGTGTTTGATGGCTTTATATGCTTGCTGTGTTGAAGTAGAAAGCGCAATAAATTGTGGGAGTTTGATATCGAGCAAGTGACATTGAAGTGTAAAATCGAATGGCTGTTCTGTTAAATTATCAACATTTATAAATACGAGTTCCGGTTGATTGGTAATCAGATATTCCATAGCCATAGTCACATGACATTTATGCACTACTGATGAGTTTTTATCAATTGAAAGTATGACCCTTTCAATGACACGACTATTTTTCTTATCAGATTCTATGATGAGATAATTTTTCAAAAGCTGGAATTCTGCATTTAAAAGTAACAACCTCTAAATGCTCTCAGGTAGACTTGATGTATAAAAAAAGTATTCATAGAGTTTACTATTAAATGGCAAAACCCTTCTAATTTGCTTTATCATCAGAAATTGAAAAATACATCCGGCTATGAATGTATATGAAGTGCACTTGGAAGAATTAGATCAAGCTATTGAAAGCTTGGAAATGGAAGAGGAAGATATCCTTATCAAAGCAGAAAAAGGGATTAAACTTACCCAAAGGGTCATTGAAAAATTAAGAGGACAAGTCATCATTAAAGGCTTTATAAGCAAGGGCAGTGAAAAGATTTTTTTTAAATCCATTAAACCACAGATCTTTAGCAAACTTATTTATTATGTGAAACTATTCACCATTGAGAGTAAACGACCTAGGAGTAGTAAGGAAGCTCAAAAGCAATATTTTGTAGAGCATATTGACAAACTTCAAGATTACTTTAATGACAATCTGGAGTTTTATCATTACTACCGTCGCGGGGCTACGATATTTGACGATCAATATTTCTTAAGAGGAAAAGCTGATATTCGTTTACACCCCGATACCTTTCATTTTATTACTGATGAGCAGTTTTCTACTTCTCATGATAGTTCCGTAGCCACAATTATCGCTTATGATATGCTCATTGCGCATCTTAAAAAAGAAATTGAAAAACTGGACAACAACAGAGATATGCCTTCTAAATTTCGTTTGAAACAGCCTATTCCCAAACTATTTTGGACCGGGAATAAGGTTGATCTCATTGAGTTGATCTATGCATTACATACCAGTAATGTTATTAATAGTGGTACGGCTGACATCAAACAGATAGCCCTCACTTTTGAAACCATTCTAGACATGGACTTGGGGGATTATTACAGAACCTATTTGGAGATCCGATCCAGAAAAATTCGAAGAACGAAGTTTATTGATAAACTCAAAGATTCACTGCTGGAACATATGACTGATATGGATGCCTAAAAACACCCAACTTGGGTAAAATGATAGCTAGAAGGATAGCTCCTATAATTTAATGTTAATTGGAGTTTTGAAGTAAAATTAAAACGTCAAATTCCACCATTTTATATCAAAAAAATATTTGAAAAAAAACACCCAAGTTGGGTACGCCTTGTGAAAAAAATCCATGTATGCGTTAGAGTTTTGTATCCGAAAGTCAAACTTGTAAAGGAGCCATCAGGTTAGTTGACAGCAATGGGGTGGCTTCTTTTTTAAAACAATTCATTATGCCAGCAAACATTATTACAACAGATGACCTTAGGGATTTCAAGGAAGAATTATTAGAAGAAATCCGACAATTATTAAAATCTGGTACTACCCACGAATCCAAAAAATGGCTTCGCTCGACAGAGGTATTAGAGCTTTTACAAATCAGCCCCGGAACACTTCAATCTCTTAGGGTTACCGGAACCTTACCTTATAGTAAAATAAGAGGAATGCTCTATTACGACATGGAGGATATACAAAAACTGATGGATGCTAACCGTATTGATGTTCAGTTATGAATTATATACAGCATCTAAATACAGTTTTTGAAAAGTTTTATAGGGATGAACGTTTGTATACCAGTCACATAAGTTTGTATATGGCTTTGTTCCACTATTGGAACTTAAGACATTTTGCACCCTCTTTTCATATTCGTCGCGGGGAGGTCATGAAGTTATCGGCTATTGGTTCCAAATCCACATATCATCGATGTATCAGAGACCTTCACCGTTGGAACTACCTACGATATGTTCCTTCCAAAAACTCACATCTAGGAAGCCAGGTATCTTTATGGGACTTTTCAAGTGGCAGTGTCCCACAGCTGGGACACTGCACTCCCAGAGCTAGTCATCCTATAGGATTGGGGAGCTCTATAATGGGACAGGAGCATCCCATAGATGGCATCTATAATAAAACAAAGAAACAATCAAACACCCAAGAGAAAATTGACAGTCCCACATTTGAACAAGAGATCCTATCATACTTTGAAAAGCATCACGGGTCTTTGGGCGAGGGACAAAAGTTTTTTAATCATTACCGATCTACAGGATGGAAAACTGGTAACGGAACAACTATTGTCAATTGGAAGGCTGCGGCGGAAAAATGGATGTTAAAAGCCGATGAAATAAAAAAGAATCAACAAGGGAACCATCCGGATTATTTAAAAACTAAAAAGAGTAAAGACTATGCGCAACCCCTCTAAAATAGTTGAAGGCAGTGTGGAATTCTCTCTTGGAGATTGGAATGGGCAGGAGATGGTTTATAGTTTTCCAAAGATATGGATCTATTTAGAGGCCAAGGGAAAACTACTTTTTGGCAAAGATTTTCAGTTATATAGTGAAGACCGGGAGATGCTCTTTAAGCTTTGCAATTATATGGTTGGTGAGCAGGCCTATTGCAGTAAATACGGACTCGATCCTGACAAGGGTTTACTACTTTCCGGTCCTGTGGGCTGTGGAAAAACCAGCTTGATGAAACTACTGCGATGTATTGTGCCATACCAGCGCCCCTATGAGATCATCCCCTGCAGGAATATTGTATTCGGATTTAACCATCTGGGATATACGACCATTGAAAGTTATGGCAATAGCGGATATTACAGTTTCGATGATTTAGGGGTGGAACCCACCGGCAGACATTTCGGGAAGGATTGCAATGTAATGGGAGAGATCTTACTCAGTCGCTATGAACTGTTCAAAAGTAACAAAATCAAAACCCATATAACTACCAATTTAAATGCTGACGAACTGGAGGATCGCTATGGGAATCGGGTTCGTAGTCGTATGCGTGAGATGTTTAATCTGGTAGCTTTTTCTGCAAAAACTAAAGATAAAAGGAGGCAGGCTATGCCAAGTAAAAATTAATCAACTAAATAAAATATGATGAAAATAGCTTTCTACAATATAGAAAACCTTTATCAGCGAGATACCTCTTTGATAGTAGATTCTTTAAATCGTTCATTAAAATTATGGATGGAAGAGTTTGAAGCCCTTTTAAGGAAAGACAATCGCATGGATACTGATTATGAGCGGCTACGGGAATTATCATTTTTAATAGGGTTCCAAAAAGTGGCTAGTGAACCCTATGTGATTCTACGTAAACGCAAGGGAACGTTGTATATTCGTAAGCGAGGAAATACTTTAGACTACAAGGCTAATACTTTAACTGATTGGAATGGGTGGATAAAAATGGGAACTCGTCCCATCTCAAAAGCCTCCACAGCTCATAAAGCTAAGGTGATTACCGATTGTAATCCGGATATCCTATTGCTTCAGGAATTAGAAGATCGAACTGCTCTTATGGAATTTAATGACCAATACCTTTCAGGTACTGAAAAGCACATATACCATCATTGCTCGTTATTGGCAGGCAATGATTATTGTGGTAGGGAGATGGGGATCTTATCAAAAAAATATTATCCCATCGAAGCAGTTAGGAGTTATAATTATAAAACTGATGGTATGGCGATGTTTGATCAAGATTTTCAACAATACCAAATCCGACTTCCAACAGGGGAGGAGCTTTACGTACTTATGGCACAGTTGCAATTTCCAAAAGGAGATAAAAACTGGGAAGAAAAAAGGAGAAAGCAACAAGTAGCGTGTATTGCTAACGTATATAAAGAATTACAAGAAAAGGGTAAGAAGTATATTGCTATAGTCGGTACATTTTATGTGCCGTCTTATGCAACTATTTTAGCTCCAATATTTAGGCAAACTGACGCCAGAGATATTTCAAAACACCCCGATTTCAAGGTAGAACTGGACAAGGGCAGGGATAGAAGTTATTACCGTCTTGGAGCATATGCAAAGGGGATTAATATCAAGCAGGAAGATTACCTGATACTTTCCCCTGCACTGCTCAATAGGGTAAAAGCGTGTGGTTTAAACAGAAAAGGAATGTGGCCAAAAAACCGATCGCAATGGAAGGTATACCATTCAATCAAAGCTGACACAAATGCCGCTAGTAATCATCCTTTGATATGGGTAAACCTCCAAATATAATTATTCCTTTTAAATAGGTATCTTAGTTCCTTATTAATTCCATAATCCAAACAGTTTCACTATATGGAAGAACAACAATTATATTTAAAAACATACCCCACTGAAGGTTTTGAAAAACATCTTCAAGATTCAGATAGAATTTTTTTTTCAGGAATTTATGGTTTGGGAAAAACTACCTTTTTAAAAAACAGATTTAATCTACAAGCCGGAGATTTATGTGATAAATATATAGCATTTCATTTATTCCCTGTTAATTATTCTGTAGCGAATACCAAGGATATTTTTGAACTTATAAAGTATGATCTCTTATATCAACTTATAACATACTTCTCAATTGAAGAATTATCTGAAACTGAAACTATTTATAAAAACAGTTTAGTAGGGTATTTGTCCGAAAATTTTCATGAACTGTTTTATACTTTTTTGATATCCATTCCTAAAATAGGTGCTTCAATTCAAACTATCAAAGAAAATTTCGATGCTTTGGTGAAAAGTTATGATGCCTACAGAGAAGAGAATAGAAGTTCTTGGGAAAATATTGAATCTTTTGTTGATAAAATTACGATAGAGAAAGGAAGTATTTATGAAAATGATTTTTATACACAATTGATAACAGGGCTTGTAGAGAAATTAAAAAGTAAATATTCCGATAAAAAAGTTGTTTTAATAATTGATGACCTAGATCGAATTGATCCCCATCATATATTTCGAATTTTAAATATTTTTAGTGCACATGTTGATTACGATTATTTAAATGATACCTATTCCAACAAATTTGCAATAGATAAAATCGTAGTTGTTGGGGATTATTATAACATTAAGAGTATTTTTCATCATATATATGGAAAGGAGACAGAGTTTAGGGGTTATATTGATAAATTTTATAGCAATAGTTTGTACGAACTATCTTTTGAAGATAATTTATATGATATTTTGATTCCCCATTTATTGAAACAAAGGTCTCCCAATCAGAAAAATTTGCTGGAGTTACTTATATTTATTTTAAGCGTTCTTTTTGAGAATAAAAGCTTTAACCTTCGTCAGTTAAAGAAACTTCAATCTTATACAAGACAAAATGATATTAGAAAATTTGATGATGTATTGAAGCTGCTTTTCTTCTTATATAATGGTGATGTTTATCATTTAAAGGGAGTTCTTGAAAATTATAATAATCTTAACGCATTTAATGACGATTACCAGTCCTTGGCTGTTGAGTTTTTGCAATATGTATTAGGGAAATGTCATGAAAATAAGAATAATAGAATTGAATGTGACACTACCTCTGGCTCAGAGAAAAAATGTACTTATACTTTGGAAGGCTATGTTAATAATGAGATTGCTTTTAGAGTTGATCATGTAGGGTATGTCAAAATAAGCCGTGAGGATATTACTAACGTCACAGTAGAGGACTTTTGGAGCGTTCTAATAGACTCTTTTAATTAAAAACACTTCTCTATTTTCTTCGTGCTAATTGATTGTACACTTCATTTAAGAATAAAAGAATTATGACTTTAAGATTTTTAAAAACCAGATATACAGCTTTTTTCATAGGAGTAGAAAATTATGAATTAATATTTTAGTGTAATCGACGTTTTGCAATTGGTATAATTCATTTTTATTGGAAATAAAACCGACTTCCAAAAGCACAGATGGACATTGAACAACAGCTTCCTGAAGCACCTGAAAGTTTGCAAATTTTACACCACGGCTTTTCAGTTCATATTCTTCTTCCAAATGCAAAACCAAATCAAGTGCTAGGGAGATGGATGTCCGGATATTTGCATAGCTTCCGTTTCCAGGATAAGGAACAAAGGCTTCGACCCCGTTTGCACTGGTATTAATAGACCAATTGCAATGAATGGATAAAAATAAATCAGCTTTTAAGGCTATGGACAGCCGAGCCCTATCCTTTAATGAAATTAAAGAATCGGAGTAGCGGGTCAGGTAAATTTCCAGTTTGTTATCTCCGGTTTTCTGGTAATACTTTACAAGCCGTTTGGCCATAAGTAGGGTGATATCCTTTTCTTGAATACCATCGATACCGATTGCGCCGGGATCTTTTCCTCCATGTCCAGGATCTATAACAACAATCATTTTTTGTTGAGGCAATTCCTGTCCATGGCTCTTTAGAAAAGAGCATAAAACAGCTAAATGGAATAGGATTAATAATCGATTCATTTTAAAAAAATTGATTGTTTAAAATGCAATAAAATCTGTATAGGACTGAAAATCATTCAAAAATTAACGGTGCTAACCGTTAAAAAATAGAGATCCGAGAGTCTTTAAGTCATTTCTCTGTGAATTTTACATCAGAAACTTTTTAAAACTGATTTCTGATGAAAAAATTACAATTCCTTTCTACGGTAGTATTACTGCCTTTTACGACTTTGGCCCAGATTGGCGGTATAGAAGATAGCGTCAACAACATTTCCGATACGATACGATCTGTATTTCCACTTATCTTGGGGATCATCTTTCTGGTAGGCTTCCTCTTTAATGCTGGTCATTTTTTTGGTGAAAATGCAGACCTGAAAAAAGGGATTACTCGCGTGCTAATTTTTGTCCTAATCGCCGGCGCTGTTGTAGGCATCTTCACGTATCTGATAAGTCTAACGGTATAACGGGAGCACTATGAAAAAGTTCACTCCTTACAAAGCGATCCGCAGACGAGCCATGATTATGGGCTTGCCCATCGGATATTTTGCCATACAGATGATTTCGGTCATAGCATCTCTATTGGTCATCATTTTCTCCTTTCACCTAGGGATCATTTTTTTTCTGTTGGTGACCAATTTCTTCCTGTTTATGATCCTGACCAAGCTGACTCAGGCTCCTGAACTTTTACGATTCAAGAAAGTATTTCCGGATATGATCTCTGGCAAACTAAACAGTCACTTGAATTATGAAAATTAACCTTACCGATTTTCATCCGATAGTAACGATTCGGAGTCATAGCGTATTTGCCTCCAATGGTAATGTAGTGTTGGGTTATAAAATAAACCTCCCTGAGATCTATTCCCTTTCGGAAAAAGATTTCGATGATCTGCATGGAGCATGGTTTCAGGCTTTAAAGGGATTGCCTGCGGGAACGGTGGTACACAAACAGGATCTGTACCAAAAGGCCACTTTCGCTGCGGCTGGTTTGCCAAACACCACTTTTTTAGAAAAGTCCACATACAATTACTTCAAAGGCAGGCAGTACATGGCTCACACCTCATATCTGTTTTTCTGTTGGCCTAAAAACAAAGCTTTTAACAAAAGCGGTTATAGCAATCCTTTCAAAAAACTTCCGAAACACATAGTGCCTGCCATGGATATGGCATTGGATGAATTTAAAGGAGCAGTAAGGGATGCGGTCAACTTTATCAATAACAGTAAAAAACTCCATCTTACCCCGCTCAACCCAAAACAGATAGAGAAGGCCACTACCCAATTTTTTAATTGTTACCAAGAGGGTATGCATACCGATATGGTTTTGGACAAGGACGGTGTACAGATAGGGGATCACTTTGTTGATGTACTGGCGGTAAACAACGAAGGGTGTTTCGGGGAAAGTATTCAAAGTTCTAAGATCAACGATAAATTTACTTCCGATGATTTTACGTTTCATCAGGGGTTTATAGATGGATTGGGTCTTCATCTGAACGAAAACCATATGGTGAACCAAGTACTATATTTAGATGACAAACACCGATGGCGCAAACTATTGGAGAAACGGGTAGAGGAGCTGAAAAAAAGTTCCAATTTCGGAACCCAGAACAAGGTAGTGCTGGAAAAGATACAGGACATACTTCGGCAGATTAACCATGACGAGAGCAGTCGGGTTATCCGTGGCCACCTCAATGTGATCTTTTGGTGCCAAGAAGTCGGACAACTAAATACTATTGCCTCTAAAATAAAAGCCGAGTTTAAGGAATTGGATATGATTCCTTATGCTCCAAGAGGAGAAGCACGAAAACATTATATCCTGAACAGTTATTTTGGGTATAGCGCTAATTTCTCGAACGAGGATTTATATGTTACCGATTTAAAACATGCGTTATGTCTATTTCTAAACAATACCAACTATAAGACTGATGATACTGGCGTCATCTTTAACGACAGACAGCATAATATACCGGTTTTAAAAGATGTGTGGGACGAAAATAAAAAACGCATTAAAGCAAGGAACTTTGCCATTTTCGCCCCCACGGGTGAAGGCAAATCTTTTCTGGCTAATAATATTCTAAGGCAATATTTTGAACAAGGGGTACGGCTGGTCATAATAGATCTGGGCGGTTCCTATACCAAGTTTGCCAAACTTTACCCGGATGATCATGCCATACTGCGGTATGAGCAAGGCAAAAACTTAGGGATTAATCCTTTTTATAAATCCCCCGGTGATGGTGTCCCACCGGAGCAGTTGGAGGATCTGTCTACCTTTCTTCTGGAACTCAGCGCTTCGGGATTACAGGTTGCCAAAGGGCAGGAGGTGGCCATGAAAAAAGTACTGAGATATTATTATAAAAACACTTCTGGATCGTATTCATTGGAGGGCTTTTACCGATTTGTAGAGGACAGGCAGGATACCTTGCTTAACCATTTACACCTGCAAGAGGGATATTTCGACATTGCACATTTCTTACACATCATGTCCGAGTATGTAGGAGAGGGATTGTACAGTTTTCTTTTCGAAACCAATGCGGACCAAACCTACAAAATTGAAGACAAACGACTTATCATTTTTGAATTGGATGAAGTCCGAGACAATAAAGAGATCTTATCGGTGATGCTAAAACTCATTAAGTCCGCAATTCAACGTACCGTATGGCAGAACCGCTCTGAAAAGGGGATTATTCTCTTTGATGAGTTTGCCAAGCAGCTCAAGTTTGAGAATGTGCTTGAGAGTGTAGAATTTTACTATCAGGCCATCCGGAAACAAAACGGGGCTATTGGGATTATCCTGCAATCCATCAACCAACTCCCTGAGAATAGTACTTCGGCTAGCATTCTGGAAAACACCCAGATCATTTATAGTCTTCGAAATGAAAAGGGATATGCCGATTTAAAAAAGCGACTTAACCTCTCTGCACATGACCTGAACCAACTTCGCTCTATGCGTAACAACTTTATTGGGGAGCGGAAGTACACTGAACTTTTTTTGAAAATTGGCAAGGAGAGCAATGTATTCCGCCTAGAAGTCCCTCCTGAAGTATTTGCAGCCTATCTCACTGACGGCACTGAAAATGAGATCATAATGGACATTTGGAAAAAGACTGGAAATATGAAAACTGCAATCCAGGAATATGTCAAAAACACTATAAAAAACAAGAAACAATGAGAAAAGCAATCATAACATTAGCTCTAACACTGGCTTTACTCTTTTTATCGTCTGCTCGTGCTATCTGTCAAGGTATGCCGGTATATGATAATACCAATTTTATCAGTCTAGCGAAACAATTGATCGAATCTGCCAAGCAAACCTCTCAACTTCTGAAAACTGTGGAGTATTTAAAGCAACAGAAAGAACGGATCGAAAAGGTGAATAATGTTCTGAAGCAGCTTAAAGCTGCCCGTGAAATTGTGGACAACAATCAACAATTGTTTGATATGGTTCGAGGTGATCTTAAGGAAATCCTGAGCTCTCCCTATGTCAGGCCGGAGGAAATGCAGCATATTTCTGATGCCTTTAATAAAATTATTGATAGATCATTGGAAGACCTGGAGTTTATGGATCAGCTTCTGACCAGTAATTTTTTAGAGATGACCGATGCCGAGCGTCTGGAAATCTTACAGCAGCAGAAGGAGGCCAGCCGGGAAATGATTATGGAGATCGGGGTCAAAAAACGCCGCTACGAGATGGTGATCGATTTCCGCGAGCTACAAGACCGGATCAATAACAGGGAAAAGAGCTATTAACCCACTATGTCAACAGCAGTAAAAATTAAGGATTATGATTTCATTAAGTATAGGTCTGGAATATGTGGATGCTATTTATCAGACGATACAGGATAGTGATTTTTCGCAGTATACGATTATTGGAATGAAGACCCTGGCTGTACTCTTCTTTCTGATTAACCTCCTGAAAAAATACAATGAAGGAGCGGTAGAGCAGGGTGGGTATACCTGGGGACTAAGTCCCAATGAACTCATCAAGAATTTTGCTGTGGTTCTGGTGGTGATCTTTTCCACACAGGTACTGGGCTTTTTTGATGGGGTATTGGTGGCTATCGAAAACCAGTACCGCAATACCGCTCCGGCACTCTTGCCTTTACAATTTCAGGATTTTCCCATTGAGGAAGACATCGGTGCTATTGAAGCCACCAAGAAGGCCTTGACCGTACTCTATGAGTTCCTGACCTCTCCGTTTTACGGGATGCAACTACTCGCTTTTGGCCTTGGGGTATTTCTTTGGATCATCGATATTTTTATTTACCCCTTGTTTTTGGCCGAGCGTTTCTTCCTGTTGGGCATTATGAAGGCTTTCTTTCCTCTGGTGATCAGTATGGCTGTATTTGAGAAGTTTCGAGAGATGTCCTATCATTTTTTTAAGCTGTATGCCGCTGTTTATATGATGGCTCCGGCTTTTTTCCTGGTCAATGTATTTATCAACCTGTTCTATACGGAACTCAATACTAACTTTTGGGAGAACCTTTTCGGGACGGATATCGGGAGCCATTATTTCGCTTCCATCATACAATTGGGCTCATTTGGACTTGCTATATTTGACTGGACAGTAAGAAAGGAGTTTATATATTTATAAACTTTAAAAAAATAATAATGTCAAAAGCACGAAATTTTTACACCAAAGAATTTAAACAAAAAGCTGTAGAGCTTAGTTATGCTAAAGGT
>NZ_JBSXNL010000011.1:0-3537 GCF_056857615.1 Galbibacter sp. L-19 | reverse complement strand
GTGTAGTAAACAATTTTGAAAATATCGTTAACAGCGGCCCAGTTACTATCAATGGAGATACGTATACTACTGTTGAAGAATATTTAGAAAACATCGTAAGCGCTAATGAGAGTCAGACTATTTTAGTTAGTACGACAGATAAAAGCGAATTATATTACGTATCGGAAGCTTATTTAGCGGCAAATAATCAAACAGCCCCTACAAGTACAGATGCTGATGGATGGGATCCTGCATCTTTACCAACAGGAATTTATGCAATTGATATTGCAGGCGGTGTAGTAAACAATTTTGAAAATATCGTTAACAGCGGCCCAGTTACTATCAATGGAGATACGTATACTACTGTTGAAGAATATTTAGAAAACATCGTAAGCGCTAATGAGAGTCAGACTATTTTAGTTAGTACGACCGATAAAAGCGAATTATATTACGTATCGGAAGCTTATTTAGCGGCAAATAATCAAACAGCTCCTACAAGTACAGATGCTGATGGATGGGATCCTGCATCTTTACCAACAGGAATTTATGCAATTGATATAGCAGGCGGGGTAGTAAACAATTTTGAAAATATCGTTAACAGCGGCCCAGTTACTATCAATGGAGAGACATTTACTACCATTGAGGATTATCTTGAGAGTAAAGAACCTTGGAATGTGGAAAATACTTCTACTCCAGCAATAAGCAATACAGAAAACATTTATCAAAAGGGAAAAATAGGGATCGGAGATTTTTCAGGAGAAACAACTACCGAGAGCTTAGATATTAAAACTGGGAGCGCAAGAATACGTGAGGTTAATACAAATGTAGGAACCATAGAAGCTGCTACAACAGGACAAAAAGACCGTGTGTTAGTAGCCGATGCAAATGGAATCATAAAATCATTAAAGGCAACCTTACCTAAGTTTTTCTTTATGCCATCTGTTTTAATACCAGTTATTGCAGAGCAGGTTCCTGCTGGAGATACATTTGGAACAATAGATCTTCATGCAAAATATATCGATCAATTTGGAACACCTCAGGCAAGTAGTGATACTTCATTAGATGTAGCTATACCAGTTTTACCAGCTGATGAGTTAGCATATCATATTACATGGTATGATGAAGAAGTATTTGAAAATGTTGCTGTTTCAGCAGCTGGAGTGCTTACGTATGATGTTAAAGCAGGAGCAGATATCTATGAGGGGTCTTTTATGAATATAGTATTTGTTGTAAAGGAAGATTAATACTGAAATCTAAATTTTTTATAACAATTAATGAACCAATTTTATGTGCAGAATTAAATATATCATAATACTTATTATATACATGTTTATAGTGAGCTTTACTTTCTCAAAGAGCTCATCTGAGACTGTGTATATAGATATTGCTGTTAAGAAGAGTGATAGTTTTCTTGTTATGAATAAGAATTTAGATTCAAGAACTTATCATTTAATAACTCATGGTCGTCCAGGACAATTATTGATAGAAGGTAAATGGCTGAACGCCGAGCAAATTACTGACTTTCTCAAACCTAAAATTCAAAACTCAGAATTCAAAATTCAAAACTTAAATATTTATGGTTGTGAATTTGCTAAAGGAGAAGAAGGGATAAATGCAGTTAAATACATAGAAAGTAAATTAGATGTAAAAGTTTCTGCATCTACTAACCTTACAGGAAAAGATGGAGACTGGGTGTTAGAAGTAGGTGTTAAGGCTAATTTTAGTTTTTTAAAAGATTATCCTTATACTTTACAAACAGGCCCTAACGATGACTTAGATGGAGACACTGTACTTAATAAAGATGATTTAGATGATGATAATGATGGAATTTTAGATACTAATGAATTAATTTGTGCCGAGTCTCCACAAACCTTAATTACTTTTAGTGAAGCTACTAACTATTCTACTACTTATAGTAGTGGTGAAGCTTTCAATATAGGTACAGGAACTTTTAGCACAGGTGCTACAGGTGAAGTTTTTCCTTTAGCGGGAGGAACAATGGCGGGGCAAACAAGATATGGGTTTGAATCAAAGCCAAACTATATAATTACAAGGGCGAGAACAGGAGCAACTGCTAGTAGTCCTGCCTTTGTAGGGATTAATTTTTCAACGCCTGTTTACAACCTGAGCTTTGAAATAGATCATTTAAATAGTGTTTCTGTTACAGGCTCAACACCAGTAGAAAAAAAAGAACGGGTATTGATAAATGCAACTTATCAAGGAGTAAGTGTTCCTTTGGCAAGTTACACCTTAGAGTCTGGTGTAAATTATAATACTACTAATGGGTATTTTAGCTCCAACGGAACTGATATAACTAATTCAGGCGCTGTCCTTAATTTTGTAGGACCAGTAGATCAAGTATCATTTTCTTATTCTGCTACTGGGAGAGATCATACGGTATACGAAAATGAGATACATATATTAAAAAACGCTACTGGATGTGTAGATGGTGATTCCGATAGAGATGGTATAGTTAACCGTTTGGATCTTGATAGCGATGGAGATGGTTGCCCAGATGCTTTAGAAGGTGATGGAGGAATAACCTCAAGTCAACTACAGACTTCAAACATTAATGGAGGAAATACGGGTGCAGAATACAATGGTACCGCAGGTCCTGTAATAGATAATCTTGGAAATAATGTAGGTGGCACTGGGATACCAACAATCGCTAATGGAGGACAAGCTGTTGGAACTTCACAAAATGCTTCTGCAATTAATGAAGAAGAATGCGGTGATGGTACTGGATGTAGTCAATGTTCTGTAGCTGGAGTAGTTGGTGGCTCTGAAGCTTGTGATGACTTTGATGGTGATGGTATTATAAATAGTTGTGACCTAGATGATGATAATGATGGGATACTAGATGCTATAGAAAGTCCTGATTGTTTTTATTCAAAATACACACTGCTCACCAATAAGCATGAATTTATAAATGTCTCGACAGATCTTCAACCATACACTACCAATAATAATATCTCTGAGGTCATTGATGGTTATCATGACCAGTACGGTGGATTTGTGGTCGAGAATGACATTACTATCACAGATAAAGCTGTCTACACTTTTGAAATGGATGGCTCTGTAGAGCTGAAAGAGGTATATATAGTTTATTTTAATCGATACACACACCTTAGTTCAGGAGAGTTATTGCTCCAAGGTAGTGTTGATGGAAATACTTGGGTTGATTTGAGTCAGTCGATTACAAATATGGTTGCATCATTGATATCAGTACCATACTTGGAAGCTCAGAAACGAGCCCAAAAATTCTCAGTAACACAAAATTCAGGAGAATATAGACATTATAGAATATTTGCCCCGTCTGGAACCACATCTTATAGTGGGCGAGCATTAGAAGTGTTTCCTGTTTCTAAAAATGAATTGAATTCTTCTGCGTATCCTAAAGATTGTAGTTATACAGGGTGGACTTGCTATATTTGACTGGACAGTAAGAAAGGAGTTTATATATTTATAAACTTTAAAAAAATAATAATGTCAAAAGCACGAAATTTTTACACCAAAGAATTTAAACAAAAAGCTGTAGAGCTTAGTTATGCTAAAGGT
>NZ_JBSXNL010000010.1:0-7703 GCF_056857615.1 Galbibacter sp. L-19 | reverse complement strand
TGGATAAATCTCAGAACATTGCCCTCCTGGTTGTGGTAAGGCATCAATTAAATGGCACTTCAATTTTAATAATCCCGCTTCAAAAACAGTGAATAATCCCGTTGGCCCTGCTCCTATTATTAGTATATCTGTTTTAATCATTTTAAAAATTCTTATGTCTAACAAATATAATATTTATTAAGACTTATTATAAATAATGCAAATGTATTTTATAAGAAGCTAATTAAACCTACGCTAAACGGAACTGTTTGTACGCAATACGGAGAAACTGCGTTTTAAAAACCATGAAAAGGTTTTAAGAATGAATCTTAATTTTTTGAAAGTTTAAATAATACAGATTTTATATGATTTTCTGAAGATTTGTGATACATACTAACATCAAAAATCATAAAATCATTAATTGCAAATGGAGATACGTTGATACATTCTAATAGCTTTAATGATTCTTCATAAGATTTTATCGTAAAGGCAAGACTCATTAACCCTTGTTCGGAAAGCTTTTGATATGTTAAATTTAAATATTCTAGCAGCTCAAAATTATTAATACGAGGATTGATACTCAATATCTTATTGAAAAAGTTGTTTACATAAGGAATATCATTCTCTTCAAAAACACTAAAAAGAGCTTTTCTTTTGGCTATATTTCTTTTAAAACGATTTGTAGCATTTTCTACCAGTTTATGAGATGTTTCTAAAGCAAAATAATTAACTTTTGCTTCGTCTAGAATGAAAGATGTTATAGGATTCATCCCAAAATATAAATCTAATAACCGATCTCTTGATCTCAACTCTAGAGAATCAATAATCAATTCAATATACTTATCATAAGTAACCACATTAGAAGTTACCCCCGCAGATGATGAGATATTTAAATACTTTTCAGTGTCAATATTTTCAGTTCTTTCTAAAACTTTCATTCCCCTTCTATTTTATACATCAAATAAAAAAACAGTCTATATTTATTTAGATTTATTTTAAATAACTATTTTTACAGTCAAAAATAAACCATCCTATAAAGCTACAACCTACGCTTTAAGGAATAAAACCTACGCAATTAGGAATAATGAGAACACTTGAAATTAACATAAATAATACAAAGCCTACTCAATTTAATTTTGGAGACACTAATATCCAAATAGACGAGAAAAACACTATTGAAACTCAAACTGTATTTGATGAATCAAGCATAAAAGGATGGTATAAAGAATCTAATTTTGAAGAATTTAGAATAGGACATGGAAACTATTCAACAACTAAAAATTCAAGAATTGTCTGCAATTATTCGGAGAGAGTTATTGAAATGATTTTTGTCTTAGAAGGGTATTCAAAAGTATATTTTAATAAAAATAACACCCCTCACCTATTTACGAGCAATACACATACTATATTCCATTGTAAAAATGATTCTACTGAAATTGAATTTAAGGATACAAAGTCTCATTTTTTAATCATCAACTAAACACCAAATTCTTTAAAAATCTAATTCCTTCTGAAGCAAATTTTAACGACTTTAAAGAGCTTATTAATGAGAATAAAACGGGGTGCATCAGCAAAGAAAATAATGCTATTCATTCCGCTATGAAAATTGTTATTGAAGACATTATAAATTCCCCATGGGAAGGAGAGTATAGGAAGTTATTTCTTCACTCAAAAATATTAGAATTGTTATTATTACAGCTTGATCAATATAATTCCTTGAAAACAAAAAAGGAAAG
Source organism: Galbibacter sp. L-19 (assembly GCF_056857615.1). Taxonomy (NCBI): domain Bacteria; kingdom Pseudomonadati; phylum Bacteroidota; class Flavobacteriia; order Flavobacteriales; family Flavobacteriaceae; genus Galbibacter; species Galbibacter sp. L-19. The sequence continues at coordinate 5,988 of NZ_JBSXNL010000010.1, read as the reverse complement.
TGATATTTCTGTTACAGACACCATGAAAATTAAAAAGGCCAAAGAATATTTATTAAAACATTATAAAGAGCCTATTACCATTCAAAAATTATCTAAAATTGTTGGCACAAATGAGTTTACACTTAAAAAAGGATTTAAAACCCTCTACGGAGAAACAATTTTTTGTTGCGTCAATAATTTAAAAATGACAAAAGCCAAAAAGTTGCTAACTGATAAAAATTTATCGGTGACTCAAGTTTCAGAAATAATAGGTTATAAAAACCCGCAACATTTCTCAACAGCTTTCAAAAAGAAATTTGGATTTGTACCTAGCAAATTAAAACATTAATTTATACCATGATATGTAGCCATTGTCATAGCCATCACCATTACACAAGAAAAGAAAATTCCTACAGTATTTGCTAGAAAAGCTTGCTTATACGGCATTCTAAAAAGATAGGACGCTATACTACCAGCATAAACACCAGTTCCTGGTATTGGGAGCATTACAAAAAGTATAATTCCCCAAAAGCCAAATTTACCAATATTAGATCCAGCACCAGTTTTTACTCTTCTAGCTATCTTTATGGCGCTTCTTTTGTAAAAATTCCAACGCAATAAATGTTTATTTAAGTAATCTAGGAAAAAAGTCATTATAGGAAAAACAAGCACATTTGCTAAGAAACATGTCAAGAAAGACACATACATATTTACATTATTAAATATTGCATAGGGAATTCCCACCTTTGCTTCTCCAAACGGAGATACACTCCACAACATAGCAATAAGAATATCTAAAATCACGCTTAATTTTTTTTCAAAAATATAACTTTTAATTGATAGCTTCACACTTTAAAATCATAATAAAAAAGTAAAAAAATTGGTCTATAAGAATGTATTTTAGGAGCATAGAAACTACTTTTTTTACTTTTAAAAACACTTCTTATTTTTAAGAGAACTAAAGGTTTATAAAATCAACACATTAAATCTACCTCCCTACAGTTACTTTTTATTTGAATAGTGTGTAAGAATATTTAAAAAATCAATAATTATAACTAACAAAAAACAAAAAAGCTCCACTTTTACAAGTGAAGCTTTTTGTGAGCCCGATAGGATTCGAACCTATGACCGCCTCCTTAGAAGGGAGGTGCTCTATCCAGCTGAGCTACGAGCCCGTAACTCTATTTTGTCGGGGTGGCAGGATTCGAACCTGCGACCTCCGCGTCCCAAACGCGGCGCGATAACCGGGCTACGCTACACCCCGATGGTTATCTTTGATTTTGATAAAAAAATCAATTCTTTTAAAAGAAAAAGCGGAGAGACAGGGATTCGAACCCTGGCAACACTTACGCGTTGACAGATTAGCAATCTGCTCCATTACCACTCTGGCACCTCTCCTAATTCTTTAATATCTTTATGAACACACAACCTTAAATTGCGGATGCAAATGTAATAGTTCACCTAGAACAATGCAACTATTTTTCTAATTATTTTTACAACTATTTAATACTTCCCTAGCAACCAACAAAATACTATTCGGGATATTCTATTCTTAAGTGGTAAATATTGGTCAGTTTTTGCTTTAATACCTTTTTAATAGACTCTATTTCTTTAAAAGTAATATTAGCATTTAAGAACTGATCTTCTTCTATTTGCTTATTTATAATTTTATCTACAAATTGATTGATGGTTGTAAACGTAGGGTTTTTTAAACTTTTAGAAGCTGCCTCTACAGAATCGGACATCATTAATATGGCAGTTTCCTTAGAATAAGGAATTGGCCCTGGATATTGAAAATCTTCCCTGTTTACAGTTTCATCTACCTCATAAGCCTTTCTGTAAAAATAATATACCAGAGAAGTTCCATGGTGGGTTCTTATAAAGTCAATCACACGGTCTGGAAGATTATTTTTCTTTGCCAATTCAATCCCTTCTATTACATGGTTTATAATAATTTTAGCACTCTCTACAGGAGATAATTCGTTATGCGGATTTACACTTGTAGTTTGATTTTCGGTGAAATATGCTGGATTATTCATCTTTCCTATATCATGGTACAAAGCTCCTACCCTAACTAGCATGGAGTTTGCACCTATTTCATTAGCTGCAGCTTCTGCCAAATTTGCTACTTGCAATGAATGATGAAACGTTCCTGGGGCTTTATCGGAAAGCTCTTTAAGTAATTTTGAATTGGTGTCAGATAATTCTAACAAAGAAACATCGGAAACTAAAGAAAAAAGCTTTTCATAAATATAAATTAAAGGAAATGCAGCAAGTGTTGCCAATCCATTTAAAACAAACAATCCGAAGGTAACCCAATGAATTGTTTCAAAATTCCCCTCATGAATTACATAGAAAGCGAAATAAGCAATTATATACACTAAGGTTATTTGTCCTACAGAAATAAATAAATTAGCTCGTTTATGAAGTTCTGAGATCGTTTGTATTGTTACAATTCCCGCTATAATTTGTAAAAAAACATATTCAAAACTATTTGGAACTATAAAACCGAGTAATAAAACCGTTAATACGTGTGTAAACAACCCTAAGCGAGGATCGAAAAACGCTTTTAAAATTAATGGCATTATACAAAGTGGGACCACATATACATACTGTGCATTGAATTTAACCACGGTTGTGGTTAAGAAAATCATGACTAAAATATTAAAGAATATAAAAGTAACTTTATTGTTATTTATAAATACATCTGGTCGGTATTTTTGTAAGAATAACAAGAGCATAAACAGTGTAAGTCCTACTAAAATGGTGTAGCCAAAAACAATCCAATTGTAATTATTTTCATTCCATAGTTTCGATTGATATTCCTTACGAAGCGAATTAAGAATATTATATTTCTCTCCTTCAACTACCTCTCCTTTTGCTACAATTCGTTTTCCTTTATCAATATTGCCTCTTGTAGTGGTTACTTTAGCTATTTCTCGCTCCAATGTTTTTTGAGTTAAACCTTCATCAAAAAAAACATTTGGTTGAATAATATCAAAGTAAATACTACTATAAGATTCTTTATATTCAGTAATATTTTTTTCTGATAAAAAGGCGGTAATCACTCGGTCTAACTGACTTAACTTTACAAAGCTTCCGTATAAAATAGTTCGTTCTTCATTTCCTTTAACAACATTTACAACTTTATCTCCATTGTAATCTGTACTATTTTGAACTACCCCTTTCTCATAAATTGTATTTAGCAATTCTTTTCCGTAGGATTGCAATTGCTTCAATTCTCCATTACTAATATTTTCAGAAGAAAAATAAGAAGAAAATTTCTCGTCATATCCATTAAAAACGGCATCTCTAACAGCATTCTCATACCTAAAATAGTCAGGATGATTCGCTTTTATAGCTGCTTTATCACTTTTAATTTCGGCATCTGTTTTATAAATAGCAAAGTCAAAGGGAGCATATAAAGTTTCATACTGCCATAGCTTTCCCTTTTGAAAATCGTACTTAAATTTACCTCCCTTCGGAAATAAATACACTATAAGCACTATGGTGGCTATAAATAAAAACCCCTTGTAAATTAAAGATTGATTTTTATAAAAATTGTCTAAAATATGCTTCATCCATTAGGTATTGATATTCAAATGTAACAAAAAATAGTATCCTTATCAGCATTTATTAAAAACGAACTTTTTGTGATTATCTTTTTAATTTGACTAAATTCGCAACAACAAAACGAGTATTATAAAACCTTCAATATTAAAATAATCAATTTCTTCATTACATATTAGTTATTTTAATTATTGAAAGTTATAGGTAATAACCAGTAAGTATTGGTTCGTTATGCAAAAACAAAAACATGAAAAAAGTTGTAATAGTTTCGGCTGCTAGAACTCCAATTGGAAGTTTTTTAGGTTCACTTTCTACAGTTCCTGCTCCTAAATTAGGCGCAGTTGCTATAAAAGGTGCTTTAGACAAAATAAAATTAGATCCATCTTTAGTTGAAGAGGTTTTAATGGGTAATGTTGTGCAAGCTGGTGAGGGACAGGCTCCTGCAAGGCAAGCAGCAATCTATGCTGGTATTCCAAATACCGTTCCATGTACAACAGTAAATAAGGTCTGTGCAAGCGGAATGAAAGCTGTTATGCAAGCTGCGCAAACTATTGCTCTTGGAGATGCATCTATTGTTGTTGCTGGTGGAATGGAAAATATGAGTCAAATTCCGCATTATGTACATATGCGAAATGGTGTGAAATTTGGCCCAGGAAAAATGGAAGACGGACTCCAAAAAGATGGTTTAGTGGATGCTTACGACCAAAATGCAATGGGGGTTTGTGCGGATGCTTGTGCTACTGAATATAAATTTACTCGTGAAGATCAAGATGCTTTTGCTGTTCAATCTTACCAAAGATCCACAAAAGCATGGAAAGAAGGAAAGTTTGATAATGAAGTAGTTCCTGTTGAAGTACCTCAACGTCGGGGAGATGCTATTATAGTTAAGGAAGATGAAGAATATAAAAATGTAAAACTCGACAAAATACCGTCGCTTAGAGCTGCCTTTAGTAAAGACGGAACTGTAACTGCTGCGAATGCTTCTACAATTAATGACGGGGCTGGAGCAGTTGTTTTAATGAGTGAAGAAAAAGCAAAAGAACTAGGATTAACTCCTTTAGCTACCATAGTAAGTTATGCCGATGCTGCTCAAGAGCCTAAATGGTTTACTACAGCCCCAGCTAAAGCTTTACCAAAAGCACTTGCAAAAGCAAATTTAGAACTTGGAGACATTGATTTCTTTGAGTTTAATGAAGCTTTTTCGGTTGTTGGATTAGCAAATATGAAAATCTTAGGATTAACAGACACCAATGTAAATGTAAATGGAGGTGCTGTTTCTTTAGGTCATCCACTAGGATGTTCGGGAGTTCGTATTTTAATAACATTACTTAATGTATTAGAGCAAAACAACGCCAAAAGAGGAGCTGCAGCCATTTGTAATGGTGGCGGAGGTGCTTCTGCAATTGTAATCGAAAGAAATTAATCCTATCTAATTAACATCAACTAAATGCAATACGGAATTTGTCATCTAAGTATTGTTCCTTTACGTAACGAACCACAACACACAGGAGAATTAAGTTCTCAAGTGCTTTATGGGGATCATTTTAAGGTGTTGGAACAAAGAAAAAAATGGAGTAAAATCCGCTTGGCTTTTGACAAATATGAAGGTTGGATTGAAAATGTTCAATACCAACTTATAGAAGAAGATTTGTACCATACTATCGATAAAGAACCTCAAGTTTTGTCGGCAGACTTGGTAGAGTTTGTTTACGATCAGCAAAACAATCTAATTCCAATTCCTTTAGGGTGTAATATCAAAACGGTTTCTTTTTTAGCCGCTAGTTTTGATGGAGAAAGTAAACATGGTATTTTTCCAAAAGGAAATATTATAGAAACTGCGTTTTTATATTTAAACACTCCTTATTTATGGGGAGGAAAAACGCCTTTTGGCATTGATGGTTCAGGACTAACACAGATGGTTTATAAATTAAATGGATATAAACTACCTAGAGATGCCGCCCAACAATCTAAACAAGGGGAAGCATTAAGTTTTATTGAAGAAAGCGAACCTGGGGATCTTGCTTTTTTTGATGATGAAGAAGGAAATATTGTACATGTTGGTATTATAATGATGGATAATTACATTATTCACGCTCACGGAAAAGTACGAATAGACCGGTTAGATCATACCGGAATTTTTAACGTCGACTCCAAAACACATACCCATAAATTAAGAGTTATAAAGAAAATAGTGTAGGTTTTTTATTTGGTTAATGGTTAATGGTTAATGGTTAATAGTTAATAGTTAATAGTTAATAGTTAATAGTTAATAGTTACAAAATTAAAAAATCCTACTGACTACACTACTCCCCATCTGTAAGACAGTTTAAATATATATCTAATTATTTATGATGCTATTCTTTTTGTATTATAAATTTGATCAGGTGGTACTTTTCCTATTTCAGTATGCCTTCTTTTGGTGTTATAGAATTCAATATA
>NZ_JBSXNL010000009.1:0-9184 GCF_056857615.1 Galbibacter sp. L-19 | reverse complement strand
ATAACAACTCAAAATTATGCAAAAAAGATATATTATAAGAGATAAGTGTATCCTATTATTTACCCTGCTTATCTTTTCTATTGGAACGTATTCCTTGTTTGGGAATACTAGGGGTGTTAATTTTTTTGATTTAGCTGTTTACCAACATCGGATTAAGGGAGTGGTTACTGATTCGGGCGGAACTCCGGTTCAGGGAGCTTCGGTTCGTATAAAAGGCACTTCAACCGGAACTTTCACAAACAGTGAAGGTGTCTTTTATCTGGAGGCCACTCCTACCGATGTTTTGATATTAAGCTATATCGGATTTAAGAAACTAGAGGTTATAGTGGGAAGCTCGGAGGAACTTTCCCTTGTATTAGAGGAAGATGTGACTGATCTTGGAGCGGTGACGGTCAATGCAGGATATTATTCTGTAAAGGAGCGAGAGCGCACTGGAAGTATTTCAAGCATCTCTGCTGCTGATATTGAAGAGCAACCCGTTACCAATGTTCTTGCTACTATGCAAGGACGAATGCCGGGAGTGTATATCACACAAGACTCGGGGGTACCTGGTAGTGGTTTTCAAATTCAGATAAGGGGGCAAAATAGCTTGCGATCGGATGGGAATATGCCTTTGTATATTGTGGATGGTGTTCCTTTTACAACCCAGTCTATGGAGAGTTTCTATACCGGAGAGGCAGTACCTGGAATTATTAACCCTTTAAATAATATCGACCCTACGTCCATAGCAAGTATCGAGGTGTTAAAAGATGCCGATGCTACGGCTATTTATGGCTCACGTGGAGCGAATGGGGTGGTATTAATTACAACAAAAAAAGGAGTTGCTGGTAAAACCCGGTTTCAGATAGGATACACCTATGGATTGGGAAGGGTTGCTAATTTCATGGACCTTATGGATACCAACACCTATCTGGAGATGAGACGGGAAGCTTATGCCAATGATGGTATAATAACATATCCTGCCAATGCTTACGATGTAAATGGAACATGGGATCAAAACCGTTATACGGACTGGCAAGAAGTATTAATAGGGGGAACCTCTGATATTATAGATGCGACAGGTTCCGTGTCAGGGGGAAGTGAGCACACTCAATTTTTAGTGAATGGGAATTACCATAAGGAAACCACTGTATATCCAGGAGATTATGCGTATAATAAGTTTGGACTTAATAGTAGTATCAATCACAGTACCCGTGATGAAAAGTTTAAGGTACATTTAACTGCTGGTTATACAATTCAAAATAACAACTTACCGGGGTTGTCATTTATGACAGATATCTACCAATTAGCTCCTAATGCTCCGGCATTGTATCAGGAGGATGGGACTCTGAATTGGGAAAATAGTAGTTGGGAGAATCCATATAGTGTATTTGAAACCTCTTATGAATCAAAAACGAATAGCCTTATATCAAATCTGTTACTTTCTTATGAACCTATTGATGGGTTGGAGTTTAAAACCAGTTTGGGTTATACTAATAATCAGTTTTTTGATCAAATGCTTCGTCCATCTACTGTATATGATCCAGCATATGAAATTACCAGTGAGTTTTCGAATGCCTACAAAAATCAGGTACATTTTAATTCTTGGATTGTCGAACCACAAGTATCTTATAAAAAAGAATTTTCGGCATTTAAAACGCAGTTATTAGTTGGAGGGACATTTCAAAAACAAGTTTCTTCACAATTAGTGCATAGTACTAGTGGGTATGCCAGTAACAGCCTATTAGGAAATATGACTGCTGCTTCGTTTATTAATATTGCCACGGATGATCAGACTGAATATAAATACAATGCCATATTTGGACGATTGAATACTTCCCTTTTTAATCGTTATTTTATAAACATAACAGGGAGACGGGATGGATCTTCTCGTTTTGGTCCTGGTCGCCAATTTACCAATTTTGGTGCAATAGGTATTGCATGGTTGTTTTCAGAGGAATCCTGGTTAGAAAACTTAAACTTTTTAAGTTATGGAAAATTAAGAGCGAGCTATGGGACAACAGGAAATGATCAGATAGGTGATTATCAGTATTTGGATACGTATACCATTAGCGGAAATAGTTACAATGGAATAGCCGTTATGGAACCCTCAAGGCTTTTTAATCCTTCTTTTAGCTGGGAAGAAAACAAAAAGTTAGAGGTAGCCATGGAAACAGGATTTATAAAAGATCGACTCTTTTTAACGGTTGCTTATTTTAAGAACCGTTCTTCGAATCAGTTGGTAGGAATACCACTTCCGGGAACAACAGGTTTTTCTTCTATTCAGGCTAATTTAAATGCTACTATAGAAAATAAAGGATGGGAGTTTACATTACGTTCCGAACAATTTAAAAACGAAGATTTTTCATGGAGTACTACATTTAATCTAAGTGTTAACCGTAACCGACTGGTCTCTTTTCCAGGATTAGAAACCTCCACCTATAGCAATAGCTATGTTATAGGAGAACCTTTAAATATCAGTAAGGTATATCAGTATGAGGGCTTGGACTCTCAAACGGGACTGTATCAATTTAAAGATTTTAACGACGATGATTTATTAACACGTGAAAATGATCGAGAAGCTATCATACGATTTGATCCTGACTTTTTTGGTGGAATCCAAAATAGTATTCGTTATAAAGGATTATCCGTAGACTTTCTTTTTCAATTTGTTAAACAAGATCGTTATACCGGTGAACATTCAATGGGAATGGCTGGAAGAATGGGGAATCAATTAAACCTATTACAGGATCGTTGGAAGCAACCAGGAGACATCGCAACCTTTCAGCCCTATTCTTCAGGGGCTAATTCTGAACTTAGATCAAGGTATTTGAATTATTCCCAAAGTAATGCTGTATTGGATGATGCCTCCTTTATTAGACTTAAGAACATAGCTATTTCTTATCAATTACCGAGGAATATCTTGCATGGGGTTACTTGCAGTATTGTTTTAAAGGGACAAAATCTATTGACTTTTACAGATTATGAGGGATTAGATCCAGAAGCTAATTTCACAAATAGTTTACCACCATTGCAAGTACTCACCACAGGGATACAACTCCATTTTTAAATTAATAAAATCATGAAAAAATATATAACAACAGTTTTAAAAAATAAAAAAACAAATGGGCATCTTTGGTTTCGAAGCCTGCTAATATTTGTATGCTGCAGTACATTTTTGCTATCTTGTTCAGATTTTGTGGAGGTAGAACTTCCTTCATCGCAACTCAATGCTGATGATATCTTTACCGATATTTCTTCTGCTAATGCAGCCATGGCTTCCATATATGCTGAAATGCGTGATGGTAGTATGGTAAGTGATTTAAGTTATCAGATGGGGAATTATGCAGATGAATTGGATTATTACGGTAGTATGGCTTCTGATACCGAGGATTTTAATAAAAATACGGTAATTTCTTCCAATGGTACCATCAAAAGCTGGTGGAATACTGCCTATAATTTAATTTATAGTGCAAACTCAATTCTAGAACGTGTTGAGAATTCAAAACAACTTTCTACAAGTGATTGCAATCAGTTAAAAGGGGAAGCTTTATTTGTAAGAGCATACCTTCATTTTTACTTGGCGCAACTTTATGGAGCAGTCCCTTATGTAACGACCACTAATTATTCAGAGAATGCTAAGGTGGTTAAAATTCCTGTTGATCAGTTGTATTTAAATGTACTGGAGGATTTAAAAGTAGCTGAAGGCTTATTAGGTTTGGAATATGTAAATCCAAATCGTACCCGTCCAAATAGAGGCGTAGTTAAAGCACTTATGGCAAGAATATATTTATATACAGATCAATGGGAGGCTGCTGCTCAGGCAGCTTCGTATTGCATAAACAATACAGGTACATATACATGGAACACAAATTTAAATACCTTGTTTTTAAAAGATAATACTACAACTATTTGGCAATGGTCTCCTGAATTTGAAGGACAAAACACCAATGAAGGGCAAGCTTTTATATTCTTTTCAGTACCTCCGGGAAACGTAGCCTTGAATCCTGAGCTTGTAGCAAGTTTTGAAACTAATGATTTGAGATTGGATGGTTGGATTAAGGGATTATCGGATGGGGAAACTACTTGGTATTATGCATATAAATATAAAGAGCAAGGTGGGACGGATGTCTCAAGAGAGTATAGTGTCATTTTTCGATTGGCTGAACAATATTTGATAAGGAGCGAAGCACGTGTACAAAACGGCGACATAGAGGGAGGGGTGTCTGACCTAAATAAAATAAGAAATCGCGCAGGACTTTCCGAAGTTGGTGTTACTGATAAAGCTACCTTATTGAAACTTATCTTAGAGGAACGTAGGCATGAATACTTTACAGAATTAGGACATCGCTTTTTTGATTTAAAGCGTACAGAACAGCTGGATACTGTTTTAGGAGTTAAACCAGGTTGGAATACAACAGACAGAATATTACCATTACCAGAGGATGAACTCTTGATAAATCCAAATTTAGAACCGCAAAATAAAGGATATTGATGAGAGGACTAAATATAAAATCGATCAATTTCTTTCATCATAATTGCAACCTTTTATGGGGTTTAGTATGGATAGGACTTCTTTGTGTTATGCCTTTATGTGCACAAAGTAATCGTAAAACCATGACCCCAGAAGATTATGATAAATGGTATCGTTTTAACTCTTTAGGGTTTGCTTCAGAGGGGAAATGGGTATTATTTAAAAAGTCTTATACAGATCTACCAGATTCATTATTTGTAAAAGAAATAATGGGAGATAGGCTTTACGCAATTGAAGATTGCGGTCAGTTAACTTATGTTGGAAATAAGATAGTTATTGGACATTGTGCGAATGGGAGGTATCAAATACTACATCTGGCATCGGGAAGAATGGAAAAAATGAATGCAGATAAAGTAGAAGTAAGTTTAAATGAGGATTACCTTATGATGTATCATAAACAAAAGAAGGAACTGATTATTAGAAATCTTTCAAATGGTAAAAACGCATTTTTTTTTAATGTTTATGACTATTCCCATAATCCAAAATCCAATGCCATTGCAATTATGAGCCGTGAATCTACAGAGAATCAACTAACCTTGATATTTTTAAACAAAACGCTTAAAGAGGTTGTCTTATTGGAGAATTCTTCTCGCAAAGTTGTCGAACTCACATGGAATGCAGCGGGAGATGGTGTGGCCTTTTCGATGACTTCTAGTGAATCAGAAGGAGAATATGAAGATGCAGGGGAGCTATGCTTCTATAAAATAACTAAGGAAAAGATGATGCGTATAGATTTGAATAATTGGGGTGGTTTTCCAAGTGATAAGAAGTTGGTAAGCACATGGGTTTTGCCGCTAAGGATTACCCCAGATGACAATAGGATATTATTTGCTTTTAAACGCAAACAACCTGTCGAAATGAAGGAGCTTCCAGAGGTCTGGAAAGCCGGTGATCCATATATCTATAAAGGGATGACTTATAGGATGCATTGGCAAAATACAGCCAAGTTAGGGATATGGGATGTAAAAACCAATCGTTTTATTAAGGTTACTGATACACTATATCCTCAGTCGCTTATTAATAAAAATGCATCTTTAGCCTTGCTGTACAATCCGGCAACTTATCAACCTCAATCCATGTCGAAGCCTCCTATTGACCTCTATATAGCAGATTTGAAAAAGGAGAGGAAAACATTGTTTTTAAAACGTCAGCTGCATGAAACATCAAAAGTTTCCTTTAGCCCCTCTGGACGTTATATTCAATACTTCAGAGAAAAGGAGTGGTGGCTTTACGATTCTAAAACAGATGTTCATATTAATTTATGTAAGAAATTTGAAAATACTCAATTAATTGATTATGATGAATTAACTCCGTTATTATGGAGCAAAGATGAAGATGCTTTATTTATGCAGGGAAGTTACGATTTGTGGGAAGTTCCTATTGGAAATGGAGAGGTGAAGTCTTTAACGAATGGGAGGAAAAAGGGAGTTCATTATCATGTACTTACCAAGCCTACTGTTTACCAAAAACGACCTCAATCATTATATTTTAATCGACAAACTCAATCGTTGATATTCTCTGTAAAAAAAGGGGATAGTATGGGTTATGCGATATTAAGACCGCAAAAAAAACTACAAGATATAAGTCTTAGTGAAAATTATGTTCGTGATCCATTTCTATCTGAAGATGAACGATACTTTAGTTTTAGAATGGAGCGTAACGACCAGCCCTCTAAATTAATGATTTATGACCTGAGTTCAGATCGTTTACAAACATTGTTTCAGAGCAATCCTCATTATAAGAATTATAAACAAGGGCGCTCCAAAAAGGTTTTTTATCGCAATAAAGATGGTCTCTTACTCTCAGGGATTCTTCGTTTTCCGACGGACTATAAGAAGGATTCACTATATCCCATGATTGTACGTGTTTATGAAAAACAGGGATATAAGCGTTTTCAATATGTAAATCCTACCATGTACAATGGCTCAGGATTTAATAGTAAAAATTATGTTAACAATGGTTATTTTGTATTTCTACCAGATATTTCTTATACCATAGGGGAACCTGGCTTTTCAGCAGCAGATTGTATTATATCAGGTACCAAAGCTGCATTGAAGGAAGCTTCTATTGATCCTGATAGAATTGGGTTGATAGGACACTCATATGGAGGGTTTGAAACGTTGTTTACCATAACTCAAACTGATTTTTTTGCTACTGCTATTGCCAGTGCTGGTGTAACCGATATGGTACGGGGGTATTTAGGTCTTCAGGATCGGATTCTACTTAGTTATGATATGTATGAACATTTTCAACACCGCATGGGAGTTTCTTTATTTGAGGATTACCAAGGATATTTGGATAACTCTCCTATATATCATGCCACCAAAATTCATACACCTTTTTTATTATGGTCGGGTAAAGAGGATTATCATGTGAATTACCATCAGAGTATATCCTTTCATTTGGCCATGAAAAGGCTAGAAAAACCAAACAGTTTACTTTTATACCCTCAAGAAGGGCATGTACTAGGACGTCCTGAAAGTCAAAAAGATATTACTATAAAGACCGAGCAATGGTTTGCATATTATTTGAAAGAAGGGATAAAATACGATTGGATGCCGTAAGTGATGAATTAAAGTAAATAGGGTGGCTCATTTTAGAGCCACCCTATTTTTTTTAGAATCTATGGTTGTTCAGGTCTATAAAGTTGAACAGTACATTGATTCCCCTCTTCTAAAAATAGTGGGGTACCATCTTCTTCATAATTGACTGTACAAATATAATCTGTTTCTACAGTTGAACAATCATCTGCTTGTTGGCATGATGTTCCTGCGGGATTTAATTTAATATGCCCCTGAACAATTGCTGCGTCTTTAGCCTTTAAACTCATTGCATGTGTTGAAAAGGCTCCGATGGTTGCTATGGCAAAAATAAAAGCCGGCAACCATTTTCTTGAAATTGTTTTCATATTTTTTGTATTTAAAGTTATGATCTACTCTTTTTTACAGGTTTTCGATCTTACCCCTGTCATCGCGATATATTTGTATGTGTATCTTCATGAAGCATATTTTTAAGGTCATATTGGACTAATTTATTCCCGATAAAACCATAAAAAATAGATTCCTTTATGAAAAAATGTCTTAGGGGTTTCCCTTGTTCTTTATAGATGTAAAAACTGGTTTGATAATTTCCATTTAAGATATTGTATACATCTATTGTTTGAGTTTGCTTCCATGTCTTTTCTGCCTCATATCTTCCTTTGATTTGAGAACGTATATATAAAAAGCCATTATAAGTATAGCTTGCAGGATTAACCATCATGGAGGCAATCAATTTTAGTTGTTGAGGATTCGATGTGGAGTCTATAATTAAGTTGGGCTTAGAAATGGTGTCAATTGTATGAGCTGTTATAATGTTGTTAAGTTTCTCACTCATTACCAAAAATTTATTTTTATAGAAATAAGTATAGGATACGTGATTGGTAAGACCATCGTATGTAATACTACCATCGGCATTAAATATTTCGTCAGACTCATTATTCAAAAGGTGCGGTACAATTTGATAGGGTAGTGAATCCTTTATATAGAGGTAGCCAAGGTCACTTTTCTGGGATTGAGGATTCAAGGTTTTAAATAGTAATGTGTTATCATTAGTTAGTTGGTAATTTGAAAAGTTGATATTACCTTGGTATTGCGAGTCTACTTCCCAATTCGTTGTAGTTCCTTTTAATATCATAGAAATTTGACCATCTATTAAAAAGAAATAAGGAGGCTGGACTCTGACTTGAGCTGCAATGGATGGTAAATTATTATTACTGATTTGAATCTTAATGGTTTTCACAGTAGCTGTTTGTAGGTTTATTCGTTTTACAATGAGTGGACTACTATAATTTCCCAGGTAAATATGTTGTTTACTTGAACCAGCAAAATAAAAAGCATCTCCGTTTAAATTTATATTAGCAATCTTTGGAATATTATATGAGTATCGACGAATAAAAGGATTTTCTTCGTATATAATTCGCTCTGAGGTTAGAAATAACATGGTGACCGTACCAACACTTAGAAGTGAGATTACGGAAGCTATTACATAAAAAGCATACTTGTTCTTGCTTTTAGAATCTCTTTTTTTGTGAAAATGAATGGCTAAAAGAGCAAATAAGGTAAATACTATATTAAAAATAAGGTGCGCCTTCCATCCCATTTTTTCCAGCACACCACCACAGGAACAGGGGATATTAGAAGCGTGGTTTAAAATGATATAAATATAGGTGCTAAACATGACCATTAAGGCTAATGATGCCAACAGACCTATATAACGTGTGTTTTTATATAGAAGTAGAAGAGCCGTTAAAATTTCAGATATAGGAACAATCCACACTAGCCAACCGGCATAGGCACTCAGCATCGGTGCTTGTCCAATTTGAATACGGAAATTTTCAAAATCCAACAGTTTAGTGAGTGCTGCATATACAAAAAGGAGTATAAACAGATAACTGATGATCTCCGTAATTAAACCTGTATGTTTTTGATACCATTTCATATCATTTGTATTTATTTGGTATTAAATGCTATAAATCTGCGCACTAATGGCTCTGCCAAATAAAGGTAAATGATTATAAAAGTGGACTTTGGTGGGTTTACCTTATTTTTTTACGGTATTTCCGCATTTAACATTTTATTTAAAGGGAAAACTAGTCTTTTTAGATAAAACCTTCTTCTTTAGCCCTTTTAA
>NZ_JBSXNL010000008.1:0-10301 GCF_056857615.1 Galbibacter sp. L-19 | reverse complement strand
CTTCTAAAAGACCGCTTTTTAAAAATTGTTGTTTCTCTTCTGGTGTCATAATAACTGTGTTTTATAAAATTATACAAAAATTTAAGGTGGGTTTTAAAACCCACCTTAAATCTTACTTTACACAGTTTTTTGGATACTACCCTTTGAATTCTTCGTGGATCTACCTTTGTTGGCAAACAGGTTTATCGCGAGGGAGTTGATTTAATAATCGTTTTACAATAGTATATATAGAGTGCAACCTCAAAATTGAGGTTGCACTTTTTTTAATTATTCATATCAATATTAAACTTCCCCCTCAATCCTTCATATAAGCTTTAATTACCCATAGCTTGTCTTGAATCCTTCATTGAGGGTTTTATTCCCCAGAGCTTGTTCTGAGTATATCGAAGGGTTCTACGTCGAAATGGATTAAAATATTTTTCCTTTGAATACATCGTAGGCTTTCCACGAGGTAGTTGATTTGTTAGATAAGCCTATCTCTAAATTAAATTTTCTTTATTCAACCATGGCTTTAGGCTTCCCTGATGTAGTTAATAATAAATAAACTCTTCTGTTTTAATTATAACATTTTTAAATTTATTTAGACTAAAAATAAATAGTGTTTTATTTTAATTAAATCTAAATAAATATATATTTGCATCAAAATTTAGAAAATGTTCGAAAATAAGGGGTTTTTAATAGTACTATTTTTAATGTTTGGCGGTTTCACTTTTGCCCAAAAAGCAACGCTTCGTGGAAATATAAAATATGATGATAATACTATAGCCGAAGGAATTTACCTAATCCTTAAAGGTAATGGAGTCCAAAAGGATGCAGCTACAAACCCTAGAGGAAACTATGTATTTAAAGAAATTCCTTATGGAGATTACGTATTAGAAGTACATTCAATAGATGCAAAAACCCAAATTATAGAGGTAGCGCTATATACAGAAGAAGTTGTTAAAAATAGCACCCTTGAAAGCTCAGACCATCATGAATTAAATGAGGTAATGCTTCACGGGAAATCACAAAAAACGGAGATAGAAACAGAAGGTTTTGCTGTAAATGTAGTAGATACCAAGGAAGCTGGACTTAGAAATATTCAAACTAATGAGTTGTTAAATACAACTGTAGGAGTTAAGATTCGTCAAAATGGTGGGTTGGGTTCAGAAGTACAGTATAGCTTAAATGGATTATCGGGAAGTGCGGTACGTATTTTTATAGACGGAATTCCAATTTCTGTGTATGGTTCTTCTTTTAGTTTAAACAGTATTCCTCCTTCAATGATAAAAAGAATAGAGGTATATAAAGGAGTAGTTCCAGGGTATTTAGCAGATGATGCTCTAGGGGGAGCCATTAATGTAGTGCTTCATAAAGGAGCTAAATCCAATTTGAATGCCTCGGTTTCCTATGGTTCATTCAACACCTTACAAGCAAGTGTTAATGGTTTATATCGTTTTAAAAAGTCTGGTTTTACTGTTAAAGGTTCTCTTTTTCACAATTATTCTGACAATGATTATGAGGTTTCTGGTAGAAGTGTAGTGGTAACAGGTATTGGTGGGGTGCAAACTCCAGTTACCGCTAAAAGATTTAATGATGCTTATAGATCTACTGGTGGCGTTGTAGAAGTTGGTTTTACAGATGTAAAATGGGCAGATCAGTTTTTAGTGGGTTTTACAGGTTCAGATGATTATAAAGAAATTCAGCATGGTGCTTTTATGACAATTACTCCTTATAAAGGAAGATTTATGGAGTCGGATGCAAAATTGGCTAATTTAACATATCAAAAGGAAAATCTTTTTACTGAGGGGCTTGATGTTAATATTCACGGTTTATATGGAAAACGAAACCGGATGGTAAATGATACTGTAGCGTGGGCTTACAATTGGTTAGGAGAGAGAGCTATTGATTTTAAGGGAGACGAATATAAATATTCATGGGGTTCTCAACAAGAGGGTGGTCCAACATTAAGCAAAATAGATAGAAATGTTGCTTCTATACGCACGGGAATTTCTTATGAAATTAACAATAATCATAAAATATTATTTAATCATGTGTATAGTGGTATCGATAGAGAAGATAGCGACGAACTAAAATCGGTATTAGAGAACACATTTGTTGGAACAAGAGATTTACAAAAAAATATACTCTCGTTTACCTATGAGTTAAATGCTTTTAATGAGCGACTCAGAACAAGTTTATTCGGGAAATATTATCAGCAAAAAACAATATACATCGACCCCGCTATTGAAACAGATTCTAACGGGAATCAAGTTATTGTTGACGATGAAATAAGTAGTAACAATACAGATAATGGCTATGGTTTTGCGCTTTCTTATGCAATTAAACCAACGGTTACACTATTAGTATCGGCAGAAAAAGCCGTTCGTTTACCCAATGAGACTGAGGTTTTTGGGAACGATGGAGATAATGTGGTGGCAAACCCAAGCATTCAACCAGAGCGTAGTAATAACCTTAATTTCGGATTTAAGTTTGGAACATTTAGAATTAAAAAACACGATTTTACAATAGCTACTAATTTTTTTACACGAAACATTAAGGATAGAATAGGATTGCCTATTGAAAATTCTTTGAATGTTAATGATGAAACAATTTTATATGTTAATCAAGGAAGTGGGACATCTAAAGGGATTGATGCTCAGATAAACTACACCTATAATAACAATCTAACCTTTAATTTTAATGCTTCTCGCTTCAACTTAAAGGTAGAGAATAGAGGATTGGAAATAGATGTGCCTAATACTCCGTTTTTTACTATGAATGGGGGAGGGCGTTATACAATTAAAAATTTACTTCAGAATAACTCCCAATTAAACCTGTTTTACAATGTATACTTTACAGAGGATTTCTCCTACTTACCTCCACAAGGAGAAAATACAGTTGGAGATGAATTTTTTAGAGTGCCTGAACAATTAGTACAAGACTTTGGACTAAGCTATACGTTTCCAAATAACAACTTTGTAATGAGTTTCGATATTAAAAATATATTCGATAAGCCTGTGTACGACAACCTTTCGGTACAGAAACCAGGAAGAGCTTTTTACTTAAAACTAAATTATTTTATTAATAACTTTTAACTATAATCAAAATGAAAAAACAACTTTTAAATCTTAAAACATTAAGCCTTGCCTTAAGTGCCTTATTACTTACTGTAAGTTGTAGTGATGATGATTCTACAGATATAATTGAAGAAAATACGGAAGATAGTAGATGGATTACCGTTGCCGCTGCTAAAATGGGAGACAACCCAGGCGATGGAAATGGAGGAACATTGATATACTCTGTTAGTAGCGAAGATGCTAAAGACCCAAACAAGGTATTAGCTCCTTTTGATAACGGATTTATAGTACCTTCTAATAGAACTGCGAGATTGCAATCTTCTGAAGATGGAAATACTATGTTTAATATTAGTTACGCTGGAGATACAGGCGGGAATTACACTAAGTATACCGTAAATGGAGGTCAAGATTTTCAAAAAACAGGTACAGAAGTTAGTATTGCTCCTTATGTTGGTACCGCACCTAGATGGATAAAATTATTTGATGGAGATAGAACTGGAGCTGCAGTATATGTATCTACAGAGCATCAATTTGGTGATGATGAAAAGTATGCTTATACTGAAGCTAAAATTGGAGTAGTAACTTTGGATTTAGTGAATTCATCTATAAATAATTTCCAAGAGCACGTGGTACGCTTAAGTGCCGAAGAAGAGGCACAAGGTTTTTATATCTCTAGAATTGATATGCCAGTATTAAATGCTTCTGGAGATAAATTATATATCGGTGCTCGTTTAAGTAAAGTTGATCCTGCTACTGCAGAAAGCGATAGAGATTTTGAGGCTTTAGGGTCTAAAACAATAGTACTAGATTATCCTTCTTTACTAAATCCTTCTGTTATTACTTCAACTGTAGGGCATGGAAACACAAATGGATACCGTAGTATCAATGCATTTCTTGCTGAAAATAATAGCGTTTACCAAGCAAATCAAAGCGACCCTAATGGTTCTCATATTTTAAAGATTAATGCAAATAACCAATATGATGATTCTTATGTGTTTAATTTAGATGATGCATTGGGAGTTCAAGATGCTTATATTCTTGCTTGGAGATATGTAAGTAATGGAAAAGCAGTGATAGCATATCGTCATGCAGGTTCTCAAGAAGGAGTAGCAGGACCTCAAGGATTTTTTGCCTTAGCCGATTTAAATGCTAGAACTGCACAAAAAATTGATGATATCCCGTATAATACAGATTTCTATTTATTCCAATATCAAGGTTTTGCAGTTGATGGAACTGATGTATTTGTAACTGAAGCTCCTGTTGGACAGGATGGAAATATTTATGTTATAGATACAGAAACTGGAAACGTAACAAAAGGGGCTCAATTGCAAAATAATGCTGGTAGTCACTTTATTGGTACTTTTTAAAATATTGTTTTAGTGTTCTAATAAAATAACTCTATAACATAAAGATGTTGTAATAGATTGAAGAGTCTTAACTATATCTTTAAATAATAAAAGAAGCCATTTGAAAGTTAATCTTCCAAATGGCTTCTTTTTATATAAACTATGGGTGGTTAATGTTATCCTCTAGAAACATCTCCAGAACCAGATACTTTACTATCTTCTTTGGTAGGGTTACCATAATATTCTACATCTCCAGATCCAGAAACTCTTACTTTTAGCTCACCGTTGCAGTGTACATCTACATCTCCAGAACCAGAGATGCTTACGTCTACATTTTTAGCTTTTAATTGTTTTGCTGAAATATCTCCAGAACCAGAAAGGGCACATTCAAAATCTCCTGTACTTCCTCTTAAAACCACATCTCCAGAACCTGCTAAATGACTTTCAACGCTTGTGGATTCTACATCCAAGGTTAAATCTCCCGAGCCTGCTAAATTAGCTTTAAAAGCATTTGTTTTGATAGTGTTTTTAGTAATTACATCTCCAGAACCTGCTAAAGAAACTGCATCTAAACTTTCAAATGGTACTATAATTAAAATACTGTTTCTACGACTTGTACTTAAATTATATCCTTTTTCAGTTTTTATTTGAAGTTCTCCATTTTTAACTTCTGTTTCAATATGCGGAATTAAATTTTCTTCTGCAGTAATCGTAATTTTTCCTTCCGTTCCTGCAATTAGTTCTACGTCAAAAAAGCCTGCCACACCTACTGCATCGTAATTTTCTGTAGACCTTTCTACGGTAATTACATTTCCGTTTCCTTTTACATTTTCACTGCCAAACCATTGCGCATTAACAGCCATAGAGCTTGTTGCAGCAATACATAATAAGATAATTTTTTTCATTGTTTTAATTTTTAGTTGATTGTTATTTTAGTACTTAGTACAAAGTATTTAGTATATAGATTTTATTTATTTTATAGAGCCTAGAGCCTAGAGCCTAGAGCTATGTATTACATTTTGTATTTTTCAACATTCAACATTCAACATTCAACATTTAACATTCAAAATTCAACATTCAACTTCTCTACTTCTTACTAAAACTCACTCCTCCATAATCTGAGGTAATGCTTACTTTATTTTTACCTTTAGTTCCATAATATCCTTGGTAATATTTTTCTGTAGATTTCTCTCTTTTGATATTGTATTCAAAATTGGTGTCGCCACTCAATCCGGCATATTCAAGATTCATTTCAAAATCAAAATGATAACCACTATTGTAACCAACTTTAATTCCCGTATAATCACTTCTTATTTGAAGATTACCAGCATCTGCTGCCATTTCTTCAATACGAATAGAACCATAATCGGATGTTATATCTACATTTCCGTGTACAACTCCAAAACGAGTAGTTAGGTAATCTCCAACACCTTCAATATTAGCAGTGTTATTTATTTTGATACTTCCATAATCACAAGAGTATTTTACATTTTTAGCATTGTTTACTTCAGAAGTGGTATAGTCTGCACTGATAACTAGATTGCCTGCTTTTTCAATTTCAAAAGAGGAATAATCGGCACTTATTTTTCCGCTTTTCATGTATTCAACGGTTGATTTTGAAGTGTAATCAAAGGTTAATATATTGTTATCTGCATTTAATTTTCCGAGCTCCAAACGGCCGTAATCACAACTAATATTAGCAACCCCATTGATTTCATCTAAATAAATTCCGCCGTAATCGTTATTTAAATCTACTGTATTTCCTATAGGGACTTTTACAGTATAGTTTATTTCCATACTCACATTATTATTACTCCATCCCCAGCCACTTTTGGAAAAAATTGTTTTGGCAGAAACCATAGAACTTGAATTTTGAAATTCTATATCAATTTCATCGAGTTTCTTTTGTGCCTTTTCTTCACTATTACTATTGGTTTTTATATGAACTTCTATAACAGTTCGGTTTTCATTCCAAGAAGTAATATGTAAATTTCCGTAGCTATTATTAAGTTTTAAAAGCGCTTTCGGACTTACATTAAATTCTTTCTTTATTTTTTTCTCTTTGGTGTATTTTCCATTCCATCCAGGACCAGCAGCGATACCGAATAAAGGAAAACATAAGAATAATAATGCGATTTTATATAATTTGATTTTCATCTTGTGTAGTTTTAAATTGTTTAATTTCTTCAATTTGAGTGAGTACGTCTTGTAATAAATTAATTCTTGTTTGGTAATTAATAATCATGGCATGCAAAATTTGTTTGCTATTACCTTCATTTGCTAAATCTTCTTCTAATTTTTCATGGTCTTTTTCTAACTTTTTTAGCTGAAGCATAGCATCTGCAATAATTTGCTTAGTTTCTGGTGTTGATTCTGCCTTAATCTTTTCAACTTCTTCATTAATTAAAGAGGCAAAATAGAACTCGGTCTTTTCAATTTGTGTAGGTTCTTCGGCTACTTGTTGTTCTATTACACTTTCAGTATTTAGAAACTGAAACCCAACAATAAATAAAACAGCAATAGAGGCAGCAACAGTGAGTAATTTCCATGGAAAGTTATTCGACTTCTTTTTATGGATGGAAACCACTTTTTTTTGCGTTTGCAACTTCTCTAAAAAACGATTTTCATGTCCTTCTTGTGGAGTTTCAATATCCCACTCGTCTTTTAAATTTTCAAACAAGTTATCTATGTTATTATTCTGTTTCATAAACTTCAGCTTGTAATTTTTTTCTTAAACTCTCCTTCGCTCTAGAAATTGTAGTCCTACAATTTGCATAGCTTAACTCCATAATGGTTCCTATTTCGTCATAGTCGTATCCTTCTATTAAATGAAGGGTCAAAGCAACTCTGTAATTATCCTTCAACATACTCATGGTTTGCAACACTTTTTGAGCCTTTATATTGGTCAACTCATGATCAGAATTAATTCCATTATCATCTTCAACCCTATAGATTACATCATCTAAGGCAACATTATTTTGTTTTTGCTGCTTTCTATAATGATGAATACTGTTGTTAATAACAATACGTTTTAACCATGCTCCAAAAGTTACTTCGCCTTTAAAAGTATCCAGTTTCGTAAACGCGTTTAAAAACGATTCCTGCATAATATCTTCGGCTTCAAAACTATCTTTTACAATGCGAAACGCCGTGTTGTACATTGCTTTGTAATAGCGATTGTAAAGCGATAGTTGAGCAGATTGTTTTCCTTCTGCGCATAATGCTAATAGCTGGTCAATATGTAATTCTTGTTGGCTCAAAAAGTTATTCGTTTCTCACTAGTGAGTTTTTTATCCTTTTAAGGATTGTTTGTAATAAAGATAAGATTACTTGAAGAATGTTACAGTTGAAGCAAAAAAAATGTAAGAAAAAATGATAGTTATTGAAAGTCAGCGTGTTATTTATAGTGTTTAGTATAAAAAAATCCTGATAAAGCTATTAAAATAGCCTTATCAGGATTTTTAAGTTTATAAAAATTAGCTTTAGGCGTTTTCTCCTATTCTATAATAGTTAAAACCTATGCTATTTATTTTTTCTTTATCTAGAATTCTCCTTCCGTCAAAAACAAAAGCAGGTTTAAGCATTTGCTTAAAAATAGTTTCCCAATTGTAGGCTTTAAACTCATCCCATTCTGTTAAAACGGCAATAGCATGTGCATCTTTAGACGCTTCTATAGGGTCTTTTACAACGGTAACGAGTTTTCTGTTTTCCTCTTCAGAACGGGTATTTAAATAATCTAAATCGGCATAAATTCGCTCTTCAGAAACTTTAGGATCGTAAATTACAATTTCTGCTTGCTCTTCTAAAAGGGCATCGGCAACATAAATAGCGGCCGATTCACGGGTATCATTAGTATCTTTTTTAAATGCCCATCCGTAGAAAACAATTTTTTTACCAGAAACAGTATTATAAAGAGTACTAATAATATTATTGGCAAATCTAGATTTCTGATAATCGTTCATAATAATTACCTGTTCCCAATAATCTGCCACTTCATGCAAGCCATAGCTTTTGGCAATATATACAAGGTTTAAGATGTCTTTTTGAAAGCAAGAGCCTCCAAACCCAACAGAAGCATTTAAAAATTTAGAACCAATCCGACTATCTAAACCAATAGCTTTAGAAACTTCTTGCACATTGGCGTCGGTTTTTTCACACAAGGCAGAAATAGAATTGATAGACGAAATACGTTGCGCTAAAAAGGCATTTGCAACCAATTTTGAGAGTTCCGACGACCAGATGTTTGTTTTTAAGATGTTTTCCTTAGGAAGCCAATGTTCATAAATAGCACTCAAAGCTTCTTTAGCTGCTTCCCCTTCAGGAGTTTCATCGCCACCAATTAGTACTCTATCTGCATGCAGAAGATCGTTTATAGCGGTTCCTTCTGCTAGAAATTCTGGATTAGAAAGAATCTCAAAATTTACATGGTTACCAGTATTGTCAAGGATATTTTTAATAGCCTGCGCTGTTCTTACAGGAAGGGTAGATTTTTCTACCACAATTTTATCATCTTTAGCAACCTTAGCAATATTACGTGCACAAAGCTCAATAAACTTTAAATCGGCTGCCTGTCCTTTTCCTTTTCCGTAGGTTTTGGTAGGCGTATTTACCGATATAAAAATCATTTCTGCCTCATCAATAGCTTTATCAACTTCAGTAGAAAAGAATAGATTTTTATTGCGGGTCTCGGCTATAATTTCTTTTAATCCTGGTTCGTAAACGGGGAGCTTATCTAGATTTTCATCGTTCCATGCTTTTATTCTATTCGCATTGATATCTACCACTGTAACTTTAATTTCTGGACATTTATGGGCTATAACCGACATAGTTGGTCCGCCAACATATCCAGCTCCGATACAACAGATTTTATTTATTTTCTTCACACGTATTATTTTGAAAGCAAATTAATATGAACTAAAGTAGCGTATAATGTTTTGCTATTTAGTTATGCAAATATAGAAACTACTTCCAATTATAGCGTTTAAAATGACTTATTAGTATACACAGAGACTACTAAATAAAGGTTAAAATGATGTAAAACACCCTACTTTTCTATAAGATTAATTGTAACTTATAACAATAACCTTAAATCAACCCGAAGATGAATTTTGTATACATCACATCGCTTTTATTACAATCGCCCGACGGAATTCCGAAACCAGGCAATAACGAACCTTTAGACTTACAATCGTGGTCGGAAGTAATTATCTACATTCTTATTCCTATACTTTTAATTGTATTTTACTTTGTGTGGCGAAAAAATAGAAGGAATCGGAAACGTTAATGGGGGAGGAGTGTTCAGTTTGTAGTAGGCAGTTTTCAACTTTAAGGTTGCGTTGCAAAGGTTCAAAGGTTCAGAGGGGCAAAGGTTCAGAGGGGCAAAGTTTTGAATGTGCTAATTTGAAAATGTGTCAATTTGAAGATTTAAAAATGTGTAAAATGACACCTTCGTACTCCCGACTCCTGACTCCTGACTTCTTCAATCCTTCAATCCTTCAATTTTTCAATCTTTCAATTTTTAAATGTGTAATAAATGAAATCTTCGGACTTCTGACTTCTGACTTCAGTCTTCTTCAATCCTTCAATCTTTCAATTTTTAAATATGGAATTGTTGAATAAATGAAATTTTCTGGTTTCTGGGCTATTCTGTTTTTTCAACTTAGGTTCAAAGGTTCAGAGGGGCAAAGTTTTGAATGTGCTAATTTGAAAATGTGTCAATTTGAAGATTTAAAAATGTGTAAAATGACACCTGAACTTGAAGGGGAATATTTATAAATCCAACGATAGATTGAACGATTACTGATCTTATGCAATCGCTCCAATTGGGACACGCTAAATTTACCACTTTCAAAATCTGCAACAATAGATTTTTTATACGCTTCAGAAAACTTACGGG
>NZ_JBSXNL010000007.1:0-2579 GCF_056857615.1 Galbibacter sp. L-19 | reverse complement strand
TGGGAAGCTATGGTAAAGTGACTGACTAATAATTCAGGGAGGATAAAACGTAATAGGTCTAATGATAATTCCAATGCAAGTCTTTTTTTTACAAAGATCGAATTTTACTTCTATTTACACACAACTTTTTGACTTGATCCGGTAAAACATAGGTAAAACATTTTCCTTTTTTCATATTTTTTGTTGAATATTGATTTTGATTGGCAAACCCAGTGTGTTTTACCAAATAAAAGACTTTGGGAGTCGCTAATCATAAATCTTGTCCAAATCAAAAATTATATTTTTTACTGCTCTAAAATGGCCATCAATTTATGATTTAGATATAGTTTTTCTTTCCCTACCTTTTCAGAGATTAGAAAACCTGTCTTCTCCAAATCTGAAAGATAATTACCAACGGTTTTTGATGTCCCTAATCCAGCGTCAACTAAGAATTGACGTTTAGTGTAAGGCAGTCTAAAAAGAGTCTCAACCAAATCTTTTGAGTACGCTTTAGGTAATGAATTTTTTATTTCCTCTCCCATAGTTTCCATTAAGCCTGTAACACTTTTTAAGCGTTCCAGTCCTTTTTTAGCGGTATAATCAATCATCTCGAGCATGTAAAGTATCCAAGATTCCCAATTTTGATCTTCAGTTACTTGACGTAATTTAGAATAATATTCAGCTTTATTCTTAATAATGTATTCGCTTAGATAAATAGCTGGTGTATCCAGCAGTTTTTCTAATTTCAGATAAAGTAACAACAAAATTCTACCTGTTCTACCATTCCCGTCTCCAAACGGATGAATCGCCTCAAATTGAT
This sequence comes from Galbibacter sp. L-19, assembly GCF_056857615.1. Classification (NCBI taxonomy): domain Bacteria; kingdom Pseudomonadati; phylum Bacteroidota; class Flavobacteriia; order Flavobacteriales; family Flavobacteriaceae; genus Galbibacter; species Galbibacter sp. L-19. The sequence goes on along the minus strand of NZ_JBSXNL010000007.1, from coordinate 1,780 downwards.
AATGTAATAATGCCATTTTTATTAAGGGATCTATTGATCTTTCATTATTGATAAATATTTCTAGATTATCTAGTTTTTCCCTTATTACATTTTCGCCTGTAGGCGGGATATATATTGTTTCCCCTTGTAAATTTTTTAGAGCTGTTCCAGGAGTAGATCGTATCCCTGCTTTATTTTTCTTTATACTTTGTACAATTTCAATACACAAATTAGTTGTTATAAAGGGACGCTTCTCTATGATTTTTAAACCGTTCCATAACGCTTCTTTGTAACTAATAACTTCTTTGGTAGCTGGATTGTCAAATTTTTTATCTGCAACTATAGATTTGTATAGGTCATCGTTGGTAGTAATAATGTTCTCAATTTCAGAACTAGCTTTAGCCTCTTGTAAATGAATGGTGTCTAAAAATAAGGTTGGATTAGGTAAATTTGTTAGCATACCATTAAGTTGTGCTAAAGACCTACTAGCCTCAATTGTTTTTCGCAACACAGTTGTAGTTTCTAAATTTGTTTTAGGTGGTAACTGAGGTAAATTATTGTACGGTGTATTTCTATTAAACTTGGTCATTTAAACGAGGGTAAAATTTACATGTGTTATTTAAACGAGAGTAAATATAGTTATTTTTTACCTCTGTTTGATGCTCGAACGTAAATATTACCTTCGTTTACTCGGGATTTAAAGTAACTCCATCTATTAATACCGTGAAAAAGGGCTCTATTAAAACCTTATCTATGATTGTAATTACACAAATTTTGACAAAAACATAATAGTCATTTGCTTAGATGTGGCGGAATTCTAAAACCACCTTCCTACCTCCATTCAATTCTTGCAATTCCACCAATAATTTTTCCTTGTCTCCTAGCACATATTTTGGCAGTACATATACAAATCTAAGTAACTGACCATTCCATATCTTATTATGAGGGTTACAAATGTATATCGGTTTCATTTCAAGTCTTTGGTAAGAAGATTTTCGCTTTTTATTCCCACTGACACTGTAAACTTTTAAAAAATCAGTTTCAAAAGTAATACCCGAAGTATTGGATACTTCCATAACTAAATAAGTTTCAGATTTGTGATAAACCATTTTCTGAAGCTGTAGTTTAATTCCATTCCTTTTTTTAAAAGCTAATCTTTTAGGGGTGGTTTTAAGTAAATATCTACTGAAGGATTTATAGTATGCCATACTTTTCTCCATACTATCCAATGCTATCTGTTTGTGTTTTGGCTTCGCTGAAAGCGGTACTTCAGTACCTATACTTTCTGTTCTTGACACAAAATAATTTAGTTTAGGTAGCTGTTCTGCATATTTTAAAATATATGAATACACCTGCCCATCATCAGTAACAACTAACAAATTACTTGCTTCCCCAGACTGCGCTTGTAATAACCCGAAATACTGTTTTGTCTCCCGATTATAGGTAAACACAAAATGAGAAGCCCCTGTAATTCCTTGACGGATCGCCTGTGGAAAAAACAACGCCACACTTTTCTTATTATTAGCATACAACGTATCCAATATAACTTGGGCATGTAAAGAGCTTGATAGAATTATGGTTATAAGTATAATTATTGTTTTCATGTCTTTATATTTAATGTTTTTCAAATGTCAAATGAAACATCCATACAATCATCTCCTTATATGTTCAAGAAATAACAAAGAATGTCTCATTGCTTGAGTTTTAATATTAATTGATAATTGTCCATTACCGTCACCTTCACTTGTCGGTTACTCCTTCTAAAAAGCTGCTTGATACCACTTACTTGTGGTACTCCAGC
>NZ_JBSXNL010000006.1:0-7365 GCF_056857615.1 Galbibacter sp. L-19 | reverse complement strand
TTTTACAATCCAATTCTTTTAAAACCTTGAGGATTTTGTCGTAATTTGCTTGAAAGTTGTGCATATAAATTATAGTGTGGTTACTACAATTTACTGCATTTTAGCAGTTTGCACAACTTTTTCTAAATGCACAACGGGTTAAACTTTTGCTTTATAGAAAAAGCAATGATTTTATTAATCATAATCGTATACTTCTTTAATAATGATTTTTGAATATTGAAATGAAAATTTTATGCTTCAATCATAAAGCATAAGAGGTATTGCCATTGAAATTTTAGAAGAAATACTTTTATAATACTTCTGAAAAAAAATCAATACCAATAAAAAAAGTATACTATACCCGAGGGGGTTGCAAAATGGAGTTTTGAAACTGATCTTCAATATGTTTTGTATGAAGATTTACTTCTGAAGATATTTCCGGTGAAATAATAGTATAACCTACTAAAGAGGAAGGAGTAACATGAACATGACAACAATTACATTGGCAAAACGGAGAGCAAAAATCAATTTCCAATCCACCATCTGTATGTGATGTAGCTACTTCTGTAACAGACACATCGTTTGTATTTACCGCATCATCACTGCAACTCACTAAATTTAGTGAGAGAAAATAAACAGACAATATGGTTAAAAATATCTTCAAAATGTATGTTATACTAGTATTCAGTTTATTAGAATAATAACAAGGTTTGATACAAAAATAGCATTAAAATTAAGTTAACTCAAAATATCATATCTATTTTTTTCTTAATTTTGCGCTTGTATGAAATCCGTATTACAAAATATTGCTACTTTTTTAATGGCTATGGTTGTGCTTTTATCAACCATGTCGTTCACTATAGATATGCATTACTGCGGAAGTGAACTTGTTGATATTGCATTAATAAAGCCCGCTAAAGATTGTGGGATGGAAATGCAAAAAAGCACTTCTTCTTCGGAAGATATAATGAAAAGCCACTGTTGTACCGATGAGCATATTGTGATTGAAGGACAAAAAGAACTTAAATCTTCATTTGAAAAAATCTCTTTCCATCAACAGGCATTATTGGTTTCGTATGTGTATACTTTTTTCAATGTTTTTGAAGGTTTAGAAGAAAACATTGTTCCTTTTAAAAACTATACCTCTCCCCTGCTGGTCTCCGAAATACAACTGGAGAACAGTACTTTCTTAATTTGATTTTTTAAACAATTGTGTTGTAGAAACGGCTATAAGCAAATGCTTGTAAGCTGCTGTTTTATTATATCTCAAACTCATTAATTGTTTAAATTCTGTTTATAATGCTACATAAAAGCATCAAATTTTTAATCGAAAACAAGCTAGTTGCAGTTTTATTACTTGCCTTTATTGTAGGATGGGGCGTTATAAATGCACCTTTTAGTTGGAATACTGGTTTTATCCCGAATGATCCTGTGGCAGTAGATGCCATTCCAGATATTGGTGAAAATCAGCAAATTGTATCCACCGAATGGAATGGAAGGTCTCCACAAGATATTGAAGACCAAATTACGTATCCGCTTACTTCTGCCCTTTTAGGAGTTCCAGGAGTAAAAACCATTAGAAGTTCCTCTATGTTTGGACTCTCTAATATTTACATCATTTTTGAAGAGAATGTAGATTTCTATTGGAGTCGTAGTAGGATTATAGAAAAACTCAATTCTCTCCCCAATAATTTACTCCCGAGTGATGTCAATCCATCATTAGGACCAGATGCTACAGGGCTAGGGCAGGTTTTTTTGGTATACCTTAGAAGGAAGAGATGAGAACGGAAATGTTACTGGAGGCTGGGACTTAAATGAACTCCGAAGTATCCAAGATTATTATATCAAATTCGGACTTTCTAGCGCTAGTGGGGTTTCTGAGGTAGCTTCTATCGGTGGATTTGTACAAGAATATCAAATCGACATCAATCCAGAATTGATGCGACAATACAATATTAATTTATCACAAATTGTAAATGCAGTAAAAAATAGCAATCGAGAAATTGGCGCACAGACTTTAGAAATTAATAAAGCTGAGTATTTGGTACGTGGATTGGGGTATGTAAAATCTATTTCAGATATTGAAAATGCTGTTATTACCGCAAAAGATTACACTTCTATAAAGGTAAAAGATGTAGCCAAAGTCTTTCTCGGACCTGAAGCTCGAAGAGGTATTCTAGATAAAGAAGGCGCTGAAGTTGTTGGGGGTGTTGTAGTAGCTCGACATGGAGCTAACCCAATGGAAGTTATAACAAATGTCAAAGAAAAAATAAAAGAAATAAGTGTAGGGCTTCCCACAAAAACCCTTAAAGATGGTACTGTCTCAAAACTTACAATTGTTCCGTTTTACGACCGGAGTACACTTATAAAAGAAACGCTAAACACACTAGACGAAGCGCTAACACTAGAAATATTGGTTACCGTACTGGTTATTGTTATGATGGTGTTTAATTTACGAGCTTCTATCCTAATTTCTGGATTGCTTCCAGTTGCCGTACTTATGGTTTTTGTTGCAATGAAACTCTTTCATGTAGATGCTAATATTGTAGCGCTTTCTGGAATTGCCATTGCCATTGGAACGATGGTCGATGTAGGGGTTATTTTATCTGAAAATATTATTCAACATTTGGAAACTTCCGAAGGAAAAAAATCCATAAACACCATTGTTTACAATGCAACTACAGAAGTCTCTGGCGCTATTATAACAGCAGTTCTTACTACTATAATTAGTTTTATCCCTGTGTTTACTATGGTAGGCGCTGAAGGAAAATTATTTCGCCCACTAGCGTTTACAAAGACTATGGCATTAGCCGCTTCTATTGTTGTAGCGCTGTTTTTAATTCCACCTTTTGCTGCTATTTTATTCAAAAAAAGAGCTTGGAAAAAGAAGAGTTCTTTCCTAATTCATATCTTCAGTATTTTAATAGGAGGGGTTGCTATTTTCTATGGATATTTTATTGGACTAGCACTTGTTGCTTTTGGTATCCTATCTATTCTAACCATCAAAGAAAAAGTTAAAAAAGAACATACCAAATGGTGGCAACTGGGAATTATCATATTCACTATCACAGCTCTTTTGGCCTCTTATTGGCGACCCTTAGGGTTTCAAGAAAATTGGATTTTAAACTTTGTTTTTGTAGCCTTAATTTGTTTTGGACTACTAGGAGTTTTCAAAATTTTCAGTAACTATTATACTCGAATTCTTACTTGGGCAATGGAAAATAGAATTCTTTTTCTTTCCCTTCCTACCTTAATAATTGTATTAGGAGTTAGTATCATGCTGAATACTGGAAAAGAGTTTATGCCTTCCTTAAATGAAGGAACCTTCTTACTAATGCCAACTTCCCTTCCTCATGCTGGCGTTGAAGAAAATAAACGAGTGTTACAACAGCTCGATATGGCTGTTGCAAATATTCCAGAAATCGAAACAGTAGTTGGAAAGGCAGGACGAACAAACTCTGCTATTGATCCTGCTCCACTTTCCATGTACGAAAATATTATTCAGTATAAATCAGAATATATATTGAACGAGAGCGGAAAGCCTCAACGTTTTAAAGTAAATAGTGAAGGTTTATTTGAGCTTAAAAATGGAAAATTTACAAAAGATGGAAACCATTCATCAGAAAAATTAAATATAACTTCAGACAATTTAATTGTTGATGATGAAGGAGCATATTTTAGAAATTGGCGTCACCATATCAATTCTCCAGACGATATTTGGACTGAAATTGTAGAAGCTACAAAGCTTCCAGGGATTACTTCTGCACCAAAATTACAACCCATAGAAACGCGTTTAGTTATGTTACAAACAGGAATGCGAGCACCAATGGGGATAAAAGTAAAAGGAAATGATTTAAAAACCATAGAAGCATTTGGAGTACAGCTAGAAGAGATTTTAAAAAATACTAAAGGTGTTAAAAAAGAAGCTGTATTTGCAGATAGAATTATTGGAAAACCATATTTATTAATAGATATTGATAGAGAAAAGCTGGTCAGATATGGTATTTCTATTGAAAAAGTACAAGAAATTCTTGAGGTAGCTATTGGTGGAAAAGTGTTAAGTAAAACCGTGGAAGGTAGAGCGCGGTATAATATCCGCGTACGTTACCCAAGAGAATTGCGAGCTAGTACAGCCGATTTAGAAAAAATATATGTTCCAGTAGCAAATGAAAACCCTGTTCCATTAAACGAATTGGCAAGCATTAGATTTGAAAGAGGACCGCAAGTAATTAAAAGCGAAGATTCCTTTTTAGTTGGCTATGTTTTATTTGATAAAATGGAAAATTTTGCTGAAGTTAATGTAGTTGAAAATGCGCAACAAAGCATTTTAAAACATATTGAATCGGGCGAGTTAAAAGTACCAGAAGGGATTAGCTATAAATTTACAGGAACTTATGAAAACCAGCTTAGAGCTGAGAAAACTTTATCTTTTGTTGTTCCATTAGTTTTAATCATCATCTTTTTAATTTTATATTTTCAGTTTAAATCGGCTACTACATCTTTTATGGTTTTTAGCGGAATTGCAGTAGCTTTTGGCGGTGGTTTCATACTAATTTGGCTCTATGGGCAGTCGTGGTTTATGAACTTTTCTTTCTTTGGAGAAAACCTTAGAGAGCTCTTTCAAATGCATCCTATAAATTTAAGCGTAGCCGTTTGGGTTGGATTCATAGCGCTGTTTGGCATTGCAACCGACGATGGGGTAGTTATGGCCACCTATTTAACACAAACTTTTAAACGAGAACAACCAACAACAGTAAAAGAAGTTAGAAGTGCTGTTATTCAAGCAGGAGAAAAACGTATTCGACCTTGTTTAATGACTACCGCTACTACCCTTTTGGCATTGCTACCTGTTTTAACTTCGTCTGGAAGAGGAAGCGATATTATGATTCCTATGGCTATTCCTAGTTTTGGAGGCATGCTCATTGCATTAATTACGCTATTTGTTGTGCCTGTTTTATTTGGATGGAAAAAGGAAAAAGAATTATAAACTATGAATTTTGAATCAAGAATCAAGAATTAAGAATTAAGAATTAAGAATTAAGAATTAAGAATTAAGAATTAAGAATTAAGAATTAAGAATTAAGAATTAAGAATTTTAAAAGTTATTGAGCATGAAAAACATACAAAACAGTTTAACGTTTTTAACTATTTCACTTTTAACTTTTTTAACTACAACAAGTTACTAATGATACATATAAAATACATCATAACAATTGGATTGCTTGTTATAACAAGTGTAAGTTATGCGCAAAGTCTAAACGATTATATCGAAGTGGCTTTAAAAAACAATCCTGAAATTCAATCTTTTGAGTTAAAACATCAGATTGCTGAGGAAAAAACTAATGAATCGGTTACACTTGCAAATACAGAATTTGGCGCAGGCTATTTTGTAAGTGAACCAGAAACAAGAACAGGCCCTCAACGCTTTAAATTATCGGTAAAGCAAATGCTCCCTTGGTTTGGAACAATTACTGCTCGAGAAAATTATAGTAGTTCTCTAGCAGATGCTTCGTATACTGAAATTACTATTGCTAAACGAAAATTAATGCTAACTGTAACAGAATCTTATTATAAATTATATGCATTACAAGCCAAGCAAGAGGTTTTAAAAGAACAAATAGACTTATTAAAACATTACGAACAAATTGCTTTAACAGGAGTTGAAGTAGGAAAAACTTCTGCAGTAAAAGTATTGCAGCTACAAATTCGGGAAAATGAATTAGATGAAAAGAGAAGAGTTTTTGAGCAGGAATATTTAGGGGAATTAGTAGCCTTCAACTTACTTCTAAATCAGGATAAAGAAAATAATGTGGCGGTAATCTCCGCCTTGGAAATTCCAACGCAGACAGAAGAAATAGAAATAGATAATCTACAACTTCATCCAGAGCTCTTAAAATATGACGCTTTGTATAATTCGGTCACCCAAGCAGAGCTACTCAACCAAAAAAGTAATGGTCCTAATTTAGGAATTGGACTGGATTACATTAATGTTTCTGAACGTACAGATATGGATGTTCTCGATAATGGAAAAGATATTTTTATGCCTATGGTTTCCATTTCTGTTCCTATCTTTAATAAGAGTATTCGTTCTAAAACCCTTCAGAACAAATTACAACAAGAAGAAATTGAAATGCAAAAAGCATTAAAAATAAACCAGCTTACTACGTATTTAGAAATAGCTTCAAAAAACAGAACTAATGCTAGAATTAGCTATGAAACACAGCAAAAAAATATGGAACAAGCAGTAAATGCTGAAGAAATTCTGATAAAGAATTATGAAACTGAAACCATAAATTTTAATGATTTATTAGATATTTTAGAATTACAACTTAACATTCAACTCAATGAAATAGAAGCCATTAAAAACTACTATTTGCAAAGCGCACTAATTAATTATATTACAAACAATTAAATATTATATCATGAAAAAAATGAGAATTATACCACAAATCGGAATTTTAGTAGCTATTGGAATATTTGTTATTTCATGTAAAGATTCCAATTCTAAATCGTCTGAAACAAAGACAGTTGCTATTGCTTTTAAAAATGATTTAGCAGACAAAGCTTTTCAACATTATACCCACATCAAAACGGCACTTACTAATGGCAATGTAAGTGAGGCTAAAAAAGGAGGTAAAATGCTCTCGGAAACCATCAGCAATAATTATATAGATATTTCAAATCTCAGTAAAAAAATTGCTGTAAGTGAAAATCTTGAAGAGCAACGTCAAGCATTTTCTGAGCTTACTAATGCCATTCAACCGTTTATAGAATCGAATCTTGAAAATGGAGAAATATATAAACAATACTGCCCAATGGCTTTTAATAATGCAGGGGGCTATTGGTTTTCAAAAGAAGAAGCTGTTAGCAATCCATATTTTGGAGAAAAAATGCTGAAATGTGGTACTGTTAAAGAAGTGATTAAATAATATTGTTGTCCGATAAAAGCAGACAGCGTTTATTGCATTCCACATATATCAAGGGTTAATAGAGGTTTTAAAATAGCCCCCTTGCTATTAAGAAAAATGAATAAAAAGAGGAGTTTATTAATATTATTTTTTTAAACTACTCACTTTGTAATAGTTAAGATTTAGTCTTTGTTCTTTTCTCTTACAGCGAAGCAGTCTTGTATTTTTAATCGGACATTAATGATAAAATAATTTATTTAGAGCGTAAGCTTTTTTTAAAATACAATTAACTACCTCGGAATAAACACACGAGGTAGTTAAAAAAATAACTTAACTTTACCCGTTGTGCATTTAGAAAAAGTTGTGCAAACTGCTAAAATGCAGTAAATTGTAGTAACCACACTATAATTTATATGCACAACTTTCAAGCAAATTACGACAAAATCCTCAAGGTTTTAAAAGAATTGGATTGTAAAAT
>NZ_JBSXNL010000005.1:0-5292 GCF_056857615.1 Galbibacter sp. L-19 | reverse complement strand
TTTTACAATCCAATTCTTTTAAAACCTTGAGGATTTTGTCGTAATTTGCTTGAAAGTTGTGCATATAAATTATAGTGTGGTTACTACAATTTACTGCATTTTAGCAGTTTGCACAACTTTTTCTAAATGCACAACGGGTTTATATTAATTATCCTTTTTGCTTTATTTACGGCCCTTGTTTATTTTTTACCCACTACTTTTATAGACATCGAATTTTCTGAAGAAGTCCAAGAGCAAAGTAGCCCGGCTCTCAATTTTATTATGAAATCTATCAGCTGGTTTGGTAGTAGTACTGCCGCATTGGGTATTACTTTGGGTACCGCACTTTTATTTTTTATTTGTAAATTCAGGAAAGAAGCTTTATTCTCAGCTTCTACCCTAATAGTGTCCCTTCTTACTTTTGGAATTAAAGTTTTGATAAACCGGCCACGGCCAACTGCCGATTTGGTAAATATCATAGAAAAAGCACAACATCAGAGCTTTCCAAGTGGACATACTTCTTATTATGTGGCCTTCTATGGGTTTATAACTTTTCTAATGCTAAGGTTGACCAATATAAAAAGGATAATTCGTATCCCGGTGATAATATTATCACTTTTCTTGATTTTCACAGTACCATTTTCCCGCATTTATCTTGGGGCCCATTGGTTTACTGATGTCGCAGGAGGGTTCATTTTGGGACTTGTTGTTCTTTATGGTATTATACGCTTTTATATAAGGGAAAAACATTCCAGGAACAACAAGTATTAATTCTTAGAATAATATTAAAAAATATATGAACAAAATTTTTTCAATATTTTTCCTCCTATTGATTGCAGGTCAGCTCCAAGCACAGAAAACGCTCGGTTATTACCTGGAGACCGCAAGGGTCAACAGCCCTTTGGCCAATGATAATGAAAACAAGGCCAAAGTGAGCGAACTGGAAGCGGAACGGCTTTCGGCTGTTTACAATAGGCCCAAAATCGACCTGAACGGGAATTTTCTTTTTGCGCCAATCCTTTCTACAGAAAACAACAAAACCCGTTTTGAGGCAAATTCAAACGGCTCAACCGACTATTATGGGTACGATCTCTCAAGTACCAACGGTGGGCTTTATCAAGGCGTTGCCAAATTAACGCAGCCTCTGTTCAATGGGGGCAAAGCTTTTGAAAAACAGGCAGAAATTATTGCGGAGGTCAACCGCAATATGGCAAAACTCAATATTCACGATCTTGAAAAACTGGTTACCGACCAGTACATCCTCTGCCTCAAGGATAAAAACCAGATAGCTTTTGTCGATTCTATGCTCAAACTGCTCGACAATCAAACCAATCTGGTGAAAAAATTGGTCGATAATGCATTGTTGAAACCCTCTGACCTATCCTTGGTCAATATCGAACAAAAAAATTATAGAGGATTACGAACTACGTTCAAGGCGAATTACAGGAGCGACCTGATGGATTTAAATGTCCTTTCGGGCATTAAGGACACCACCTTGGTAGAATTGGAAAAGATTGACCTAAGTGTTCCTCCACGCGAAACAAATAATGCTTTTCTGGAAAAGTACAGGTTGGATAGCTTGAACCTCCTTGCAGGACAGGAGGTATTTGAGGCCAAATATAAACCACAGCTCAATTTTGTGGCTGATGCCGGGCTGAACACTACCTACGCCCCAGATATCCCCAATCGTTTCGGGCTAAGTGCCGGGCTGAACTTTACCTGGAACCTATTTGACGGCAGGCAAAAATCGATTGTTCAGAACAAGACGGATATCCAATTGCAAACGGTTTCCTTTTACAGGGAGAACTTCCTCAAAAAAAACGGGGTCAGAAAAAACAAGTTGTTGAACGAACTCAAATCCTATGAGGATAGGATGGCAATAGCCGAAGCCCAACTGGAAGAATATGATAATCTATTGACCAATTTTAGAAAGGAAATCCTTTACGGGCAACTTTCCATCATCGACTACATCACTACTTTAAAAAACAGGAATATGGTAGAGCGGGACTTTATACTCCTAAAAACAAACCGACTCCTATTGATCAATGCTTACAATTACTGGAACTGGTAAATAAACCCTTATGAAGAAACTATTTTTGATTTTAATGAGCGTTACGGCCCTTACCGCCTGTAAGGACAAAGCTTCAAACGAGGAAAAAAACACCGTTGAACCTAAAACTGCCGTGAAGGTTACCCGTATCCGCCAAGGTTCTGTTGAGGACAATCTGGAACTGTTTGCCACCACCGTTTATCTCAAACGCAATATCGCGACTGCCCCAATACCCTCTTATATAACCAAGGTCAACATCCGCTTGGGCGACAGGGTCAGCAAAGGCAAGGTCTTGTATGAACTGGAAAGCAAGGAACGCCGTGCCTTGGGCGAATCCATAAAACTCGATTCCTCGCTAGTAGGATTTGGGCTGATCAAGGTAAGGGCACAGGTTTCCGGAATCGTCACGACACTTGACAAACAGCAACCCGGTGATTACGTTCTGGAAGGGGCAAAACTCTGTACCATTGCCAAAAGCGGGGATATGGTTTTCCAGATCAACGTTCCTTACGAATATAACAGCTATGTTAAACAAGGCGAAAAGTTAAAGTTTGTACTCCCCAACGATTCCATAAGAATGGCCGAGATCACAACCACGCTGGCAGGAATGAGCGGCACCGCACAAACCCAAAAAGTATTGGCAAAGCCCGTTAAACCCATCTTTCTGCCCGATAGCCTAATCGTAAAGGCACTTTTTAGCAAGGGCAACAACGATAAAAAACAGATTGTTCCCAAAGCTGCACTCCAAAGTGATGAAATGATGAAGGATTTTTGGGTGATGAAACTTATCAATGACAGTACTGCGGTAAAAGTCCCGGTAACCGTGGGGAGCAAAGACCAGAATGAAGTAGAGATCCTTAGCCCGACCTTTAGAAAATCAGACCGCATCATTACAGCGGGGGCTTATGGTATGCAGGATTCAACCCTTGTGAAGATAACTGGTCAAGAGAAAATGTAAATCTTTCAATGCGCAAAATGAACAGGAAAAACTACTTTCAAATATTCTCAAAACCCATCATCTTCATTGGGCTGCTCTTCCTGATGGCCGGTATATTCTCGTATACCAAAATGCAGACCAACCTCTTCCCGGAAGTTCTTTTTCCGCGGGTCACTATTATTGCCGATGCGGGTCAACTCCCCGTTGACCGTATGATGATCACCGTCACCAAACCTTTGGAAAGTGCGGTAAAAAAAGTAAGGGGGGTCAATGTGGTAAAATCGAATACCAGTCGGGGAAGCGCAACGATCAGCGTGTTTTTTGACTGGGGGCTTGATACCTATACCACAAAATTACAGATGGAGAGCCGCATCAATGAGATAAAAAATTACCTGCCACAAGGGCTTACCCTTTCGGTAGAGGCGATGAACCAGTCCCTTTTTCCCGTGTATGGGTTTACTTTGGAAAGCAAAAATAACGGTTCGGTTGCCTTACGCGATAAGGCCAAACTGGTGGCACGGCCTATTTTTTCACAAGTAAAGGGTATTTCAAATGTTGTAGTGAGGGGCGGAAGGGCAAAAGAGTACGTGATCATACCCGATGCCGCCAAAATGTCGGCCGTGGGCGTAACGGTAAACAGTTTTGTTACCGCATTCAACAACAATAATTTTGTGCTCTCGAACGGAAATGTGGCCGATTATGACCGTTTGTACCTGACCCTGACCGATACGCGCGTCAAGGATGTCGAGGAGCTAAAAGACATCATCATTAAAAACGATGGCCAACGCATTTTAAAAGTAAAAGATCTGGCCACCGTAGAGATACAGGAGCAAAAAGAATTTGTAAAGGTCAATGCAAACGGGGAAAGGGCGGTCTTGATAGACCTTGTGAAACAACCGGGCGTCAACCTTGTTGATTTTGCCAAAAATGCGGATGAAAAGGCCAAGGAGATCAGAAAGCTTTTACCGGACGGCTATGAACTAAAACCCTATTACAATCAAAGTGCCTTCGTGGGGGACAGTATTGATAGCGTTATCAAGACCATTTATGAAGGTCTTTTCTTGGCCGTCATCGTAATGATCTTTTTCTTAAGGTCGTGGCGGGCAAGTTTGGTCGTGATGCTCACTATTCCGGTCACTGTTACCTTTACTATCTTGGTGCTGTACCTGTTCGGGATTACGATAAACGTGATGTCGCTGGGTGCGATCGCCGCTTCCATCGGGCTCATTATCGATGATGCCATAGTCATTATAGAACAGATTTACCGAACCCACGAGAATAATCCCGAAAAAGATCGTTTTACCGTTGTAAAAGAGTCCATACACCTTTTATTTCCAGCAATGATAGGCTCTTCCTTGGCCACTATTGTGATTCATTTTCCATTTGGTCTGATGAGCGGTCTGGCGGGTAGTTTCTTCAAAGAACTTTCGGACACAATGCAGATCACTATGGTCTGTTCCTTCCTTGTCACTTGGCTTTTGCTCCCGGTACTGCACTTGATCATTGGTTATAAGAAATCTTTAAAGCCCCATCACAATGATGAGGAAAAGTCCATAAAAAAGCTTCGGTGGCTTACCTGGTTTTTCGATAAGCCCATTATTACGGGCGTTTTCATTTTGTTCTTGGGGGTTTCGGCTTGGTTGGCATCAGGTGCGCTGGAGACAGGTTTCCTTCCAGCTTTGGACGAAGGCACCATTGTCTTGGACTATTTTTCCCCGCCCGGCACCAGTTTGGAGGAAACGGATCGTTTGAACCGGCAAATGGAAGCTATTATTTTGGCCAACCCCAATGTGGATACCTATTCTCGCAGAACCGGTATGCGTATGGCCTTCCGTACCGTAACGCCCAACTACGGCGATTACCTGATATCCCTGAAAACCGACCGCACCAAGACTACCGAAGAGGTCATTAGTGAGCTAAGGGAAAAAATAACGGCCTCGGTACCGGTGATGAACGTATCCTTTGGTCAGCGGATCGCCGACCTTCTGGGCGATTTGATGAGTACTTCGGAACCTATTGAAATAAAATTGTTCGGGGATAATTACAATATCCTTCAGCAAAAAGCCGAGGAAGCGGAAACTATAATCAAAGGCATTCCAGGACTTGCTGACATCAATAATGGTCTGATCACGGCGGGGCCTTCCCTGGTCTTTGTTCCCGATCAGGAAAAACTGAGCCAATATAACATGAACTTCCCTGAATAGAGTTGACCGTTTTTAAATATTAATTTCATTGTTAAAAATAGTAATTGTTTTTTGATGAAAAGTACTTTTCATCAAAAACTGTTTTTCAAACGCTATTGGACTTATTTTTCCAATATTATCAT
>NZ_JBSXNL010000004.1:0-3404 GCF_056857615.1 Galbibacter sp. L-19 | reverse complement strand
CTAAATCTTTTGAGGGATTCAAAAACAGAATATTATCTAAGATTACGGCTATGACGGTCATTCAATATATAAACATATTTGAATTCAACAGAAATATCAATAACCTAAAAATCAATATTGCCTAAATGCACAACGGGTTATGAAACCTTTAATTGTACTTTTATTAAGTTTTACAATTTCTTTATTTATCATTAAAATTTTAAATAAAGAATATAACTTTGCATTATCAGGCAGGATATCAATGTCAATAATGTTAGTATTTACAGCAATTGGACATTTTGCATTTACTAAAGGAATGTCTATGATGATACCTAAATTTATTCCATATAAAGAGACTTTTGTCCATTTAACTGGAATATTTGAAATTTCACTTGCAATAAGCCTTCTTATTCCTCGATTTAAATATATTTCTGGATGGTCGTTAATTATTTTTCTTTTATTAATGTTACCTGCTAATATTTATGCGTCTTTAAATAATGTGAACTATCAAAAAGGCACATTTGATGGAAATGGGCTTGGGTATTTATGGTTTCGGATTCCTTTACAATTTCTGTTTATAGTCTGGACATATATTAGTGCGATTAGATATAACTGATGAAAAAGTGAGTGGCTAAGATGTATAAAAAACATAAGGCATTAGTGATAAACCTAAAGTTTGTACATATTATCAAAGTCCGCTAAATATAAAATTTGGCGTTTATAGTAGTAAAGATATAAGCAAAATAAATAATAAACCGAAATGAAAGTGCTTGTCATCTGTCCTACGTTTCTTGTACTAATCGTTGGTGCGCCCAGCCGCTGCACTATTCCAGTAGGTGAAAATCCTATCCGGACAATTGACTGTTCACCCGGAAGAAAGACGAACAGGAATTACCGTGAGGTAGTGAACTGAAGCTTCGTTCTTTCAAATCATCAAGCCGTAATGCTTAGGCGTGAACCCATAGTAGCTTCGAGATGTGTAACCGTAGATTTGGGGAGTGTGTTGACGTATACGAACCCTGCCATACAAGTTGGATCAACAGTCGGGGGAAAACTTGTAAACTACCGGAGTCATAGGGATGGCGTGATGATAGATGGAACAGTGCGGAACTGGGGAGGTCTGTACATTCAAGCTGGCTACTTAAAACCTTGTTTTATAAGCATAGCGAAGTAAGCAAGGGGGTGTACAGAAGTCGGAGAAGCCCATATTACCGAAGATTTGTCGGACAACAAAACCGACAATAGGGAAGGGGCTTTACTTTAGTAATGCTTATATGAAAAACAGAACGACCTATATTGACGAAAGTCTATTAGTAAGTCCATCCGGAGAACCGGATGAGCGTGTTCGTGTATTTCAAAGAAAGCTATACATTAGGGCCAAGCAAGAGGCAGGTTTCAAGGCATACAGTTTGTGGGACAAGGTCTGTACAGATTACGTCTTGATAACAGCCTACCGCAGGGTAAAATCGGGAAAGCCTCAGGGAACCGGAGTAGATAGCGTTAGTTTTGATGATATTGAAAGTAAGGGATTACATCAATACCTTAGCGAGATACAATCAGAATTACGCACCAAAACCTACGTTTGTTTACCGGTTAGGCGAGTAAGAATACCCAAAGAGAAAAAAGGAGCATATAGAGTTCTAGGTATACCGACCATCAAGGATAGAATAGTTCAGATGGCAGTAAAGATGGTTATTGAGCCCTTATGGGAAGCCGACTTTATACCCCACTCTTATGGATTCCGCCCCAAGCGGGGAGCAAAAGAAGCAGTCAAACAAATCAAGAAGAACTTATATGAGGGGCATCAATTTATATATGATGCAGATCTATCAAATTACTTTGATACGATACCTCATACCAAGTTGTTCAAGATGTTAAAAGAACGCCTCAGTGACAAATCGATATTGGCGGTTATTCACCAATGGCTAACGGCACCGGTACAATTAACGAACGGTAAGCTGATAAAGTCAACAAGTGGCACCCCACAGGGAGGAGTCATATCACCCTTGCTCTCGAACATTTACCTGCACGCTTTTGACCGTATAGTAAACAATCCAAAAGGGAAGTTTGCTAGATCGAACATTCGTATAGTGCGTTATGCGGATGATTTTGTACTGATGAGTACCCAAAGATACAGTCAGGATATGCGAAGGTATATCGGTTTGATTATGTATCGGATGGGATTAAAACTCAATAGGGAAAAGACAACGATATTGCATATAAACAAAAGTAGTCTTTGTTTTCTGGGATTTGAATTCAGGGTAATCCGTTCCAAATTTGATTGGAACCAAAAGAATTATACGAATATACGTCCCAGTCAAAAATCCCGGTCAAAATTGTTTACACAGATCAGAGAGCTACTGTCCAAACGCAGACATTGGAAAATAGAGCACATCATCTATAAACTTAATGAACTGCTAATCGGATGGTTGAATTATTTCTCGATCAGTAAAATAACCCATATATGGGAAACGATAAAGGTAATCATACCACATTTGGATTACAAACTATATAAATGGTTAAAAAGCAAAGGAAGGAAAGCGCATAAGCTGCTACGCCAGCAGCCATACAGGAATTTTGTAAAATACAAAAACCTGTTGGATATAGAAAAATATGCCCGCTTGAAAACCCTTGCGAAAGCTCAATGAAGAATACTATCGGTAAGCCGTGTGAGGGAAAACTTCATGCACGGTTTGATGCAGGGGGTACTGCTATCCGAAATTTATTAACTTAGCAATTAATTCGGGTAGCAGGCTCTACTCTACTATGCAATGAAAGAAAAACAGTCCTCATATTAAAACTTCAGGATTTAAATTAATAAATGATTAGATTTTTTTAAACTACTTTCGAATCGAGAAATATCCATTTTATATAGTTTTCGGATTATATTTTACAGTTATAATATTAGCATTAAACAAAATTTCAATATGGGAATTTTCGTTATATAAAGATTTCTCATATTGGTTCTTGACAGCAGGAATTGTACTTTTCTTTAGTGCAAATAGTTTAGAAACCTACAGAGATTTTACGAAAGTGATTTTAACTGCAATTTCTGTCGCAATTATTCTTGAATTTATAATTGGTTTTTACAATTTTTCGTTTGTTTGGGAATTAATACTGATACCGATTGTAATTTTTATTTGGTTATTATCATTAGTAGCAGAAATGAAAAAAGATGACAGAAATAATAAACTAGTTGCTTAAATCAAGTCAACAAAAAGATATAGAGGAAGCGAAAAAAAACTGGAATAGAATAAAAAAAGGATTGATATGGTAACTACAAAATACACTACTCCCCATCTGTAAGACAGTTTAAATATATATCTAATTATTTATGATGCTATTCTTTTTGTATTATAAATTTGATCAGGTGGTACTTTTCCTATTTCAGTATGCCTTCTTTTGGTGTTATAGAATTCAATATA
>NZ_JBSXNL010000003.1:0-2588 GCF_056857615.1 Galbibacter sp. L-19 | reverse complement strand
CTCTCGTATAAAGAAAGTTTTTTGACCAGTTGTGAAACAACTATTTCCAGTAGTAGCAAAGCTGCTGCTATTCTTTTACAATCCTTTGATATGAATACCATCGCTTTACAAGAGACTTTTAAAGTCTTATTGTTAAATAATTCGAATAAGGTAAAAGGAATCTATACGCTTTCCATAGGCGGTATCACGGGCACTTTAGTGGATATCAGAATCTTATATGCTGTTATTCTAAAAAGTTTATCTACAGCTGTAATTTTATGTCATAACCATCCCAGTGGCACACTAAAAGCCAGTGAACAGGATAATGAAATTACACAAAAAATCAAAAAAGCAGGTTCGTATCTTGATGTGAAAGTATTAGACCATATTATTTTAAGCCCCTGTGGGAATTACTTCAGTTTTGCCGATAATGGTTTCTTATAAATTGAATTTTAAAGTATACAATAATGGTTTATTTAAATTACAATAATCTCGATAAGGAAACCCAAAATCGGTTGCTTTCTATGTCCAAAAAAGATATAGAAAGTCGATTAGGGAAACAATTAAAGCACTACGCTAGGGAACACTATGTAAATTATGAATCCCTATTGGAAGAAGAAGCGATACGAAATCTATACAATTATAAGTATGTTTTCAATATCTAAATAGCAAATAATACCAATCAAGCCCATCGATTATGATGGGCTTTTTTTATGGGTAATCCCTTGAAATTAGTATCTTTAAAACAAGAGGTAACAGCCTTTTTGGTCATCAAAATAGGTTCGTTTTGATAGCTTTCCAAACGAACGATTTGACTTTCCTTATATGACCATTTTAGCACAATTAAAATAAGGCACCCACTTTGGTGGGGTGTATGAATTTTGTCCCTGCGGGACAAAAAGGAGTAGCAAGAGGGTAACACGCGTTGCGGTGTTCCGATTTGTTTTTAGATTTTAATTAACTGACAATCAATTATTTAAAAACAATTTAATTGTACCGATTTCCAGGGGTTTACAGTAAATACCGTTGGAATGCCCATAAAAAGGGACTTTTTTACAGTAAATATGGAAAAAACATATGAAAAATATCGCTTTTCAGCTATTAGTATTAAAAAAGAAATAGCAGATCGGTTTAGGAGATATTCCAAAGACGTTTCTAAATCACATTCGGAAACGCTAGAAGCCATGCTGAACTTTTTTAAATGGAATAACCTTTCTCCAAATGAGAATCTTGGAGTGAAAAAGGATGATACCAAAAAACGTATTAATGCCCTGATAGCCATCATTCGTAACATTGAAAAAGAGCAAACCCTTCCCACTAAAGCGATGTTGGATATTTTATTTCAAGAGGTTTCTCAAATGGAATCCCACAGTAAACAATGGAAAGAACAGGAGGGAAGCTTTGATTTTGGTGCTCCCGAACTCTTAACCAGGGATGCCGAATTAGAACATTACCGTAATCGTTATGAAGAGATGCAAAAGGAACTGAGTCATTATAAAAATAGGGTAGAGGAGCTATGGAATCAATTAAACTATGTAAAAGGAACTTTTGGAAAAGGATATCATAAACTGGATATGGATAAAAATGAATTGGAGAATTTTAAAAAATCGTTGAATCATGTACATCACCATTACCGCACAAAGTCTTAGTGGGAATTTTGGACAAAGTGCAGCCGCTTTTGTGGATTATCTCGAAAAAGAGAATGAAGGAAAACCCATGCCTGAACTAGAACAGTTTTTTGATCAACATCATAATGACATATCCGCCGAAGAGGTTGTCAAGGAAATTGATAGCAATACAGCTAAACTTAAAAAAGCAGAGCCCAAATTTTATTCCATTACATTGAATCCAAGTCAGCGGGAACTCAGAGCTATTGGAGATGCTCCTGAAGCTTTAAAAAAGTACACTAGAGAAGCTATGAAAACCTATGCTAAAGCCTTCAATCGGGAAATTGACGGGAAGCCTGTATCTATTGATGATATTAAATATTATGCCAAGGTGGAGCGACAACGCACCTTTAAAGAAACCGATAAACAGATTCGGGAAAATCAACCTTATGCCTCTCAAATATTAGAGTTGAAACAAGATATTCGACGGATAGAGCGAGGAGAAGTGCGTGGAAATATTAAGAAACTTCAAAGACAGATCAATCATCTAGAACAAAAAGCACCACATCAATTGAATGGAAAACGAATTGTTCCTGGGATGCTCAAACCAGGTCCTCAAAGTCATATTCATATTATTGTGAGCCGCAAGGACACATCTAATCGTTATAGCTTGTCTCCAGGAAGTAAGTACAAAGCTTCGGAAGTGGAAATGAACGGCAAAACGGTGAAGCGAGGTTTTGTTTAGCTTATACGTTTTTTAAGCTTTATGCGGGGGTGTACATGCTTGTACCTGCCTTCTTTTTGGTCAATGTATTTGTAAACAACCTTTACACTGAAATCAATACCCATTTTTGGATGGACTTGTTCGGTACAGATTGGGGAGATGAATTTTTTGCTCCAGTGGTTGAATGTGCTTCCATCGGGTTTATTGTACTACTCAAATTTAAACTGTATCGAAAAGCCAGCACCTTTGTCCTAAGACTTTTTACTGGAAGTTCGTGA
>NZ_JBSXNL010000002.1:0-2245 GCF_056857615.1 Galbibacter sp. L-19 | reverse complement strand
TATTGAATTCTATAACACCAAAAGAAGGCATACTGAAATAGGAAAAGTACCACCTGATCAAATTTATAATACAAAAAGAATAGCATCATAAATAATTAGATATATATTTAAACTGTCTTACAGATGGGGAGTAGTGTAATGGATTTCAAATCCATAGTGGTTTATTTTACA
Organism: Galbibacter sp. L-19; assembly: GCF_056857615.1. NCBI lineage: Bacteria > Pseudomonadati > Bacteroidota > Flavobacteriia > Flavobacteriales > Flavobacteriaceae > Galbibacter > Galbibacter sp. L-19. The sequence continues at coordinate 2,074 of NZ_JBSXNL010000002.1, read as the reverse complement.
ACTTAATTAATGAAAAATTATTAGCAAATATATAGGATCCCCTATAGTCCCAATATAGTAAGTTAGCTTTTTCTGTATAGTAGTTAAATACAATAATTGGAAAAGTAAGGCTTATTCGTTGATAAATCCAATAGAACAATCATTTTATAAAATTGTATACAGGATGGGTTGAGCCCCAACATTATTTATATAAAAATTGTCTAGTACATATTTTTTAAATGTCTTTTTAAAAATTAAAGCAGGTAAAATATGTATGTAACTATCCCACCTGCAATGGTTAATTATTGAATATTGAAAATTTCTTTCTCCAACTGGTAATAAAAGGGTAGAATTGTTTAAACCAGTTTCTTTTTGAAACCAACCTGCAGTATACTCCCAAACTTTTAAGTTTTGTTCTGTGTTCTTAGCAGAGAAATAGTTAAAAAGGAATACGCCTTTCTTTTTATGATCTACATCGTTAATTTTTCTAACATTAGCTGCAAACATAATGTTTGTATAACTGGCTTTTCTTTCTATAGTATTCAACATTTTTTTATAAACCTCATTATTTTAAACCTCAGTATGTGTTTTTTCAGAGTTGGTCTCAATCAAAATGACAAAATCAAATTTTGCCAAATGTATTTCATGAATATTTTCTTTTACATATTTTCCTATTCCAGGGGGAATTATGGTTGCTTTAAATAGATGAATTTCAATTACGCCGTTTATTTTTTTTAATAGGTGGCACCATTTTTTACATTGTGCAATGAGTCTTTTTTTTTTAGAACTACTGGTGAGAAAAAATGGAATGTTCTTTTTATCGATTTCAGCAGCTATATGAATGTAACTTGAGGTTGAAGGTTTAACTAAGGATACCTTGTCATAGTTTAGGTGATTATTTACTACTTTTAAATTTGTGTTTTCTTCCATTTGCTTATTTTTAATAAATAACAAAAATCAATCTTAACTAGCATAATTCATTTAACAAATGATAAAAAACTATTTAAGGGCTCTTATTCTGCTTAAAGAAACTTGAGTGATTCCTAAATAATTAGAAAGTTCACCTAAACTAATGCGTTGCAGTAAATGAGGTTTTTTTTTAATGAAATTATTGTATCTTTTTGTTGCGTTTTCTTCAAGAATTTCACTAATCCTTTCCATCATATTTAGGTTGGCCATTGTCATAAATCTGCGATAAAATGTTTCCAAGGAATGATGTGTAAGGCATAACTTTTCAAACTCAAAAAAAGAAAAGGAAAAAAACTCGGTATCTTCAATCGCTACAATACGGTATTTGGAATGTTCGTTTTTAGTGCAACTTTCAATATCACAAAGTAGCGTATGTGCTTCAAAGAATCGCATAGTAAATTCCGTGCCATCTCCATTAAAGCATAATTTTACGATTCCTTTTTTTATAAAATAGAACTCTCGAGCATGAGGAGAACGTGTTACAATAGGTTCATTCTTCTTTACACTATTTAATTTTAAGATAGAACTTAATTCAACAGAAGCGATGTTATCAAGTGGAGAAATCTTATTACAAAACTCAAAGAAATCTATCATTATATCGGGTTTGTTTTACAGGTTGATAAGTTATGTTTTATGGAAGTTTAATTGATTTTAATAATTAAAATTTCCATAATTAGTTTTGTAAATATATTTAACAAACTCTAAAATAAATTTATATTTTTTGTTAAATAGAAGTCATTATTCTTCATGCCTTCACAGAAAAGAGTTTGTTAAATTTGTAAGTGTATGATTGTATTGAGATAAAAATAATGGCAATAAAGGTAAAACAGGTAGTATTCATCCATGGGGGAGGTAAAGGGGACTATGAGACAGATACTAAATTAGCCGCCTCACTTCGAAAGGAATTGGGAGATAGCTATGAAGTACGTAATCTGCAAATATATTTTAATGAAACGCTTCCTGATTTTGGATAGGTAGAGCAAATTGTATAATACTCCCCAAATTTAGGACAGGAAATTAAGTTGTAATTTTAACCCTGTCAATATGAAAACATCAAGAAGAAAATTCAGCGCATCCTTTAAGGCCAAAGTAGCCATTGAAGCGATAAAAGAGCAGACAAGTATAC
>NZ_JBSXNL010000001.1:0-3601 GCF_056857615.1 Galbibacter sp. L-19 | reverse complement strand
ATTTTACAATCCAATTCTTTTAAAACCTTGAGGATTTTGTCGTAATTTGCTTGAAAGTTGTGCATATAAATTATAGTGTGGTTACTACAATTTACTGCATTTTAGCAGTTTGCACAACTTTTTCTAAATGCACAACGGGTTCTATACGTATGCGTTTACGTTAGGCAACGTAAAAACTTCTATTTTTTACGTAAACAGCTCTATTTTTTACCTAAAACGTATTAAAAAAGAGAATCATCAAGTAGAATTTAACTCTTCTGTGAGGAGAAATTAATCTTCTATAGCTTGATAAATTAAAGCTCTAAGTTTATCGTGGTCGTCCAAACCGTTAGCAGGAATTAATTGTGTAAAATAAACTACTAATAGGTCTTCAGCAGGATCCACCCAATACGTAGAATGGTATGCGCCTCCCCAACCGTACTCTCCTACCGAGCCTAAGGTTCCTCTTTTTCCTAAATCTTCTAAAACAGTAAACCCTAAACCAAATCCTACGGCTCCTGTAGTGGTAAATTTAGCTTCTGATAAATTATTGGTGGTCATTAATTCCACCGATTTTCTAGATAATATACGTTGACCATCTAGCGTTCCTTTATTTAGCATCATCTGTAGAAATCGGGCATAATCGTTTGCAGTACTTACAAGTCCAGCGCCACCAGAAAAACTCGTTTTTGGTCCGCTAACATAATTACCTTGAGAAACCATAGTACCTTCTACAGGAGCTTTTTCAATTCCATCTTCCGTAGCCGAATATACAGTTGCTACGCGCTTACTTTTATCCGCTGGTACATAGAAATAGGTGTCGCCCATCTGTAGCGGGTTAAGAATTTTGGTATGTAAAAAATTATCCAAATTACTTCCAGAAACAATTTCGATTATAGCTCCTAAAATATCTGTATTGTAACCATATACAAATTTTTCTCCAGGTTGTGCTTCAAAAGGTAAACTTGCCATTTTCTTTACGGTTTCTTGGATAGGTTCTTTTCTATCAGCAAAATACCAACCCTGAATTCCTGCTTTCTCCCATTCCTTGGCTGCTACACCTCCACCATAACCAACTCCAGAGGTATGCGTAAGTAAATCGTGAATTGTAATTGGGCGTTTAGCAGCTACTACATCATAACTTCCATCTTCTTTTGCTACCGCTACCGTTGTTTCTTTAAATTCTGGAATATATTTTCCTACAGGATCCGATATTAATAATTTTCCTTCTTCTTGCAACATCATAATTCCTACACTTACTATAGCTTTTGTTTGAGAGGCTATTCTGAACATAGAATTTTTCTGCATCGGGATATTTTGTGTTACATCTTGATACCCATCTGCTTCAAAATAAGCTACTTTACCATGCCTTGCTACTAAAATTACCGATCCTGCTAATTCTTTGTCTTTTGAATATTGCTGAAATGTTTTTGTAAGGTATGTAAGTCTTTCAGTAGAAAAACCTACTTCTTCAGGTTTTACCTGTTTTAAACTTTGTGCTGTGAGTACGTTACTAAAGCTTGTAAATACTACTAAAAAGAATATAAATTGAAGGATCTGTTTTTGGGTCATGATATGTTGATTTTTTAAATATTGAATAAAAGTATAAAATAATTTTATTTCAAGAACATTACTTATGTTTATTGGACATAGAATAGTAGTACATTCTTTATAGTTTCTATAAATTTCAGTCACAAATTCACTAATGTATTTCCCTGTTAATAATGATAATAGTAATAAAAATTAATTAGTGTATTCGTGGCAAAAAAAAACTTCTTAATACTTAGTACTATATACTTAATACTATTTTTGTGGTTATGGATACTAAATCTAAAAACATACAACTCCAATACCAAGGCTATTTAAATACGCCTTTGTTATGGGAACAGACTAAATTATATGGTTTGAAACAGCTGTATTTACCAATGGTAGCTACAGCTGTTTTTAATAGAGTAACAGCTAGTAATTTGCGTTTGGGAAAGTTGGTAGAACAATTTGTTAGTACGCAGTTATCTCAATATGAATTTATTAATGTTCTCTTAGAGAATTTTCAAGTTCAAAATGGAAAGCAAACCATAGGAGAGTTTGATTGTATTCTAGAATATGATGAAAAGCCTATTCATTTAGAAATTATATATAAGTTTTATTTATATGATGAAAATGTAGGAACCTCAGAAATAGAACATTGGATTGGTCCAAATAGAAACGACACCCTTTTAAAGAAACTTACCAAACTAAAAGAAAAGCAACTTCCCCTACTCTATAATATACATGCAAAAACAGCTTTAGAAGCTTTAAATTTAAAAGCAGAAACTATAGAGCAACGAGTCCTTTTTAAAGCTCAATTATTTATTCCGTATACTAAGAGGCAAGTTGAGTTTAAAACGTTAAATGAAGCTTGCTTAAGCGGTTTTTATATCAATCATACAGAAATCGATCGGTTTAAAGATTGTAAATTTTATATCCCTTCAAAGAAAAATTGGCTCGTAGAAGTTCATTCTAATGTAGCTTGGCAAACATACTCTCAATTTTCTATAATTATAAGAGAGTTAATAGCTCAAAAAATGGCTCCTTTATGTTGGATTAAATTCCCCAACGGAACCCTCCAAAAGTTTTTTATAGTATGGTGGAGTTACAAGGAAAAAACTGACAACTGAATACTTTCCTTTATATTGAAAAATTGAAAAATTGAAGGATTGAAGGATTGAAGAAGTCGGAAGTCTGAAGATAGAATGCAGTGTTCAATGTTCAGTAGGCATACATTTTCAATCAAGAGTCAGGAATGTAAAAAAGTTAATGAGTTAAAGGAAACAAGAATAAAAATAAGGAAGAATGATTTTTCTGAAAATAAAAAAAACTGCTTACAGCAAATAGCTTATAGCATAAAGCCTCCTGACTTCGGACTTCTGCCTTCAAACCTTTTTTATCTTCAAATCATCTAATTAACTCATTCACAAATTTAAAACTTTACCCCTCTGAACCTTTGCCTCTTTGTCACTTTGAGTTAAAAAGAAAAAACTGCTTACAGCGTATAGCTTATAGCATAAAGCCTTCCGACTTCGGTCTTCAGTCTTCTGACTTATTTCTTATTCCTACATTTTCAAATCTTCAAATTAGTATAAAGAATATAGAATAAAGAGAAGAGAGTATAGATTTTTCTTGACTCTTGATTCCTGACTCTTGATTGAAAAAGAAAGAAGTTGGAAGTCCGAAGCCCGAAGTAAAAAGTTACGCTGTTATGCAGTTACGATGTTACAAAGAAAAAACTGCTTATTGAACATTGAACACTGCTTACAGCAAATAGCATATAGCCTCCCGACTTCGGTCTTCATTTCATTTCCACATTTTCAAATCTTCAAATTAACACATTTACAACTTTGCCCCTTTGAGTTAAAAAAGTTAATAAGTTATTGAGTTATATTGTTGTGATGTTTCAAAAAAATTTTTCTTTGCCTACTGCCTACTGCCTACTGCCTACTGCTGTACTTCCCTGATATAGGTTGACCACTTAAAGTCAATTTATATGAAAGCAACTATAAAATTAATTAAGAAATCCCGTAAGTTTTCTGAAGCGTATAAAAAATCTATTGTTGCAGATTTTGAAAGTGGTAAATTTAGCGTG